>JBGSUF010000252.1:0-4600 GCA_041736285.1 Hyphomonadaceae bacterium
CCGTGACGCGCTCGGCGACGTTCTGCGGCACGCCTGCGCGCACGAGCGACTTGATCCGCCGTTCGCGCCGGGCCGTGGCATAGGGCGTTGAAATCATGCCGGGTTCGCTCCGCATCCGCCCGAATGCCTCGCCATAGCGCGCAAACATCTGGTCGAGCGTTTCGCCCTTGGCCGTTTCGGCGAAGCGGGCGGCGAGATGGAAGAGCGCGTTGATGAGTTCGTGGCGCATGACGGTTTGCTGGTCTGCCGTCACGATATTGTCGAGCGCGGCGATGTTGGCCTCCAGCGCCTCGGTGTCGAGCAGCATGCTGGCAAGGATGAAGGCGCGGGTGAGGGCGGCATCTCCCGCGCCGGTGGCCTCGCGCAGACGCTGGAGTGTCGCCGGGCCGATAAGGTCGAGCATGCGGTTGGCGATGACGGTGGAGATGATTTCCCGCTTCAGCCTGTGTTTCTCGCGCGCGGTTTCGAAGCGGTGGAGCGCGTCGGGGAAATAATCCCTGAGCGTGCCGGCGAGGAAGGGATCGTCCGGCAGGTCGGACGCGACGAGGTCGTCGAACAGCACGATCTTCGACCATGCCAGCAGGACGGCGAGTTCGGGCCGTGTCAGCGGCGCGCCGGCGGCCTGGCGCTCATTCATCTGGATGGTGGAGGGCAGGCCCTCGACATCACGGTTGAGAACGCCGCGTCCCTCCAGCCAGACCATCAGGCGTTCGAGGGCCTCATGGTCGGTGCGGGCGGTGCTCTCGGCCATCGTCAGCGCGCTGGTCTGGCTGATGTTGTGGGAGAGCACGTGGGTTGCGACCTCATCGGTCATTTCGGCGAGCAGGGCGTCGCGGTCCTCGGTCCTGAGACTTCCCTCGCTGATGGCGCCGGTCAAAAGGATCTTGATGTTCACTTCATGGTCGGAGCTGTCGACACCGGCGGAGTTGTCGATGGCGTCGGTGTTGATGCGGCCCCCGGGGCGGGCGAAGGCGATGCGGCCTGCCTGCGTGATGCCGAGATTGGCACCCTCGCCGATCACCTTGGCGCGAATTTCGGCAGCGTCGGCGCGAACGGCGTCGTTGGCCTTGTCGCTGACCTTCTGGTGGGTTTCCGTCGCGGCCTTGATGAAGGTGCCGATGCCGCCGAACCAGAGCAGTTCGCACTCGGCGCGCAGAATGGCGGCGATCAGTTCGTCCGGCGTCACGCTGTCGCCGGACAGGCCGGTCATCTTGCGCATCTGCGGTGTCAGCGTGATTGACTTGGCGGCGCGCGAGAAGATGCCGCCGCCCTCTGAAATCAGGCTGCGGTCGTAATCTTCCCAGGTCGAGCGGGGCAGGTCGAACAGGCGCTTGCGTTCGGCCCAGGCCGCTTCGAGGTCGGAAGGCTCGGGGTCCACGAAAATGTGCATGTGGTTGAAAGCGCCGGTCAGGCGGATCTGGCGGCTGAGCAACATGCCATTGCCGAACACGTCGCCGGCCATGTCGCCGACGCCGATGACGGTGAAGGGTTCGGCCTGAATATCCTTGCCCATTTCGCGGAAGTGACGCTTCACCGCCTCCCACGCGCCGCGGGCGGTGATGCCCATCTTCTTGTGGTCGTATCCGGCCGAGCCGCCCGATGCAAACGCATCGCCAAGCCAGTGGCCATGGCGGATGGAAATGCCGTTGGCGGTGTCGGAGAATGTCGCCGTGCCCTTGTCGGCCGCGACAACGAGATAGGGGTCTTCACCGTCCCAGATGACGGTGTCGGCGGGGTGGGTGGTCTGACCGTCTGTTATGTTGTCGGTGATTTCCAGAAGCGAGGTGACGAAGGTTTCGTATGCGGCCTTGCCGGCGTTGAAGACGGCTTCGCGGTCACCCGCGGCCGGGAGCTGTTTGGGAAAGAAACCGCCCTTGGCGCCGACCGGGACGATGACGGCGTTCTTGACCTGCTGCGCCTTCACGAGGCCGAGCACTTCGGTGCGGAAATCATCACGACGGTCTGACCAGCGCAGGCCGCCGCGCGCCACCGGGCCAAAGCGCAGGTGAACGCCTTCGACCTGCGGGCTGGCAACGAAGATTTCGCGGTAGGGGCGCGGCTGCGGCAGGGCATCGAGTTCGGCCGAGGCGATCTTGAAGCTGATGACCGGATTGGCGACGCCCGTTCGGGGCTGATGGTAGAAATTGGTGCGCTGGATGGCGTTCACCAGATTGGCGAGGCGGCGCAGCACGCGGTCCTCATCAAGGGAGGCGACCGCCTTGAGAGCTTCCTCGATGCGGGCGCTGATGATGACGGCGGCGCCCCGGCGCTCCTCCAGCGTCTGGCCGGATGCCGGATCGAAGCGCGCGGCAAACAGAGCGAGAATGTCGGTCGCGATCTGCGGATGCGTGACCAGCGCCCGAACCTGCACATCTTCAGCCGGATCGAGGCCGGTCTGACGGCGATAGCGGCACAGCGCCCGCACGAGCGCCGCTTCGCGCCAGTCGGCGCCGATCGCCAGGATGAGCCGGTTGAAGGCGTCGTTTTCGGTCAGGTCATTCCAGACGGCGACAAAGGCCTGCGACAGGGCGTCACGCACCTCGGCAATGTCGACCGGATGACCGGACGCCGAACGCATCGTGAAAGCGTGGATCCAGTAGGTGTCCACGGCGTTGGCGTCCTGCAGGCCCACCGGACGGACCGGGTAGCCCGTCTCGAAGGCGACGAACAGGCCGAGATTCTCCATCACCGGCACGCATCGCGACAAAGGGAGCGGATGGCTGCGCGCGTAAATCTTGGCGCTGACGGTCGACGGCTCGTCGCCAGGATTGGCGTAGGTGCGCATGCGGACCGGCGCGGACGGCGAGAGCGATGCGATTTCGAGCACGTCGGTGATCGATTCCTCGGCGGTGAAGGTTTCCCGGTAACCGGCATTGAAGGCGGAGCGGAAGGTCAGCGCCGAGGTGATCTCGTGGTCGTCAAGGCGCGCGCTGTCGAGCGCGGTGCGGAACCGGTCCTCCCAGGAGCGCGACAGATGGGCGACCTCGCGCATCAGCGCATCGGTGTCCGGCTCCGGATGTCCCGGCGCCAGCGCGATATGGTAATGCACGCGGGCCAGCGCCCCGTCGCCGAACCGGGGATAGTAGGCAGTGATGCGGCCACCGAAAGCGGCGCGGATATGCTCGCCGATCCGGGCCCGCAACTCGGCATTGTAGCTTTCGCGGGGAACGTAGAGGAGGGCCGTCACGAACCGGTCGAACCGGTCGCGGCGCAGGAAGACCGCCGGGCGCGGACGACCCTGAAGGTGGAGGATGGCCAGCGAGACCTCCAGAAGCTGGTCCTCGCCGATCTGGAACAGCTCGTCGCGTGGATAGCTTTCGAGAATGTGCCCGAGCGCCTTGGCATTGTGGCTGCCCGGAACGGTGTCCGAACGGGCGATGACATTGGCCGTCTTGCGCCGGATCATCGGGACGTGGCTGGTCGGCTCCGTGTAGGCTTCGGAGGTGAACAGGCCGGCAAACCGCGTCTCACCGATGACGTTGCCGTCATCGTCATAATGCTTCACGCCCACATAGTCGGCAAAGACGCGCCGGTGAACACGGCAGAACAGATCCGACTTGGCGATGATGATCGGCGAGGGTTCGCACAGGAAGGCACTGATCTCCGGCGTCAGCACGGACGGTTCAGAGCCGGCATTCAGGACGTTGCGGCTCTCGTCACGCAGGAGGCCGAGGTTTGAATCCTCCACCATGTCCGGCTCTTCCGCCAGCAGGTCGCCATTGTCATCGCGCCGGAAGCGGAGCACGCGGCTGCCGAGGAAGACGAAGTGATCATCGGCCAGCCATGTCAGAAAGGCGTAGGCTTCGTCGCGGGCGGCCTTGTCGAGATGGGCGAGCATCACGACCTTGCGCGCCTCGTTCTGCATCCGGGTGCGCATGGCCTGGAAATCGGACGTGGCGTCGGACACGTCTGCCAGAGTCTGCCGGACGCTGTTGAGCGCGCGCTCGGCCTCGCCGGGAAGGAGGGCGGGCAGATGGAGCTGGATATAGGAGCGCGGTCCGCTTTCGCTCGACACGATGGGATGCAGCGTGGCCAGAACATCGACCCCTTGCGAGGCAAGTTCGGCCTGCAGGCTGTCGACGAGAAAGGGAATGTCCGGTCCGGTGGTTTCCAGAATCAGGCGCGCGCGGCTGTCACCTGCGACGCTGCCCAACGGACGTATCCGCGCCTCGCGGCCGCTTACGCCCCGTGCCCAGTGCCAGAATTCCTCCAGCGCGAGCACCAGCGAGGCCGGTGTCAGCCCGTCAATGTCCTCAGCGTGAAGATGGTCGCTGACCTGTTTCATGAAGGAACGAAAGGGGGGCTGGTCCCGGAGGCTGTCGGTTGCGAGGGCCAGCAGGTCTTCCCCGCTGAGCGCATTGGTCAGGGAAAGGCTCATCCGAAGCTCCGGAAAATGGACTTTGACATGCCTGAGAGCTACGACAAGCCATGCCCCGGCGCAACGGCGCAGGAGGGACGGATAAGCGGCAATTTCCTGCTGCGGCGCACAAATATGCACGCAATTCGTGCGTGCCCGGAAAGTTCTTTCCTGTCATCAGCCGGGCGGGCGGCGTTGACCTTGCAGCAGGCGCGGCGATATCGGCTGGCGGGCGGCCGGCGC
>JBGSUF010000263.1:0-2627 GCA_041736285.1 Hyphomonadaceae bacterium
CCACGCGGGCTGCTGCGCCGGAGGGGCTCAGCCCGTTTCGGCCCGCCGTGCCCGGTCCAGCGCAATCCGCTTGTCAGCCGCCTGGCGCGCCCATTCCATGACGGATAGCGCGACCGCCACGCCGCCCAGCCAGAATGTCACGATGAACACCACGAAATAGCCCTGCGCCTCAATGACGTCGCCGAGCCAGGGCCGCCCCAGCGTGCCGATCAGCATGGTGAGCGAGGCCAGCAACGCATACTGCACCACCGCGAACCGCGGGTTCACCACCGAGGTGAGATAGGCCGTCATCGCCACCAGCGCGAAACCGCCGGCAATGTTCTCGGCAAAGATCGTCACCATCAGCCGCGCCATCCGCTGGCCCTGATCGGCGCGCACCGCTTCGGGCGAGATGGTCGCCGCCCATTCCGCAAGCGCGCTGAGCGGCGGGCCAAGCCCGGTCCAGGCCAGGAATTGGTCGAGATAGGCCGCGCCGATCGCAAGGTCAGCGTAGAGAAGGTTGGTCGCAGCCGCGACGATTGCGCCGACGAGCAGCACCGGCATCCGTCCCACCCAGGCGATCATGATCGCCCCGATGAGTGAGCCCAGTATCGTCGCGATCACGCCAAAGAATTTCGATGCAATGGCCACATCATCCAGCGAATGCCCCAGCGCGCCGTAATCGTCGCCGAGATAGAACGGATAGGCAAAACTGCCCCAGACCGCGTCGGTGAAACGATAGGTCAGCGCCAGAAGCAGGACGAGGATCACCGCCCAGCGCAGTCGGCCGACCATCTCCATCAGGGGATCGAAGATTGCCCTGAACAGTGTGCGGCGAATTGCTGCGAGATTGGTCTCAAGGCTCCGCACCGGCGTGCTCTGCGTCTCTTTCGCCCCATAGCGAAACAGCAGGATCACCGCGACAAGTGCCGGCAGCAGCACTGTCAGGCCAACAATCCACGGCCCCTTCTCGCGCACGAAAACCGTTCCCGACGCGGGCTTGCCAAGCACAAGAGCGTCGATGACGAACATGAAGATCAGCGCACCCGCGGCGGCCCATCCGATTGAAACGATCAGCGTCGCCACACCACTCACGGGCGGCGGGAGCGATGTGAAAAATCCGCTGATCTGGCCGGATTTCGACTCCTTTGAGATCTCCGGCTCGGGCGCAAGCAGAGCACCGGCAATGGCCAGCAGCAGGAAGGCGGCGATGAGGATATACACCACCATCCAGCCGAATCTCGCCGCCAGCAACAGGGCCAGAAACCCCGTCACGAAACCGGCCGACTTGTAGCCGAACTGGTAAAGCGCAGACATCAGGTCCTTGTCTTCCTCGCTGCGCGCCACCTCGATTCGCCAAGCATCGAGAATGAGATCATGCGTCGCAGACAGAAGGGCGACGGTCAGCGCGATGAAGGCAACCAATCCGATGTTCGAGACCGGATCGGTGAAGGCCAGCGCCGCCAGCAGAGCCGCCATCGTGATGTGCAGCCCGATCAGCCATGATCGCCGCGCGCCAAGCCGCGCAAGCACCATCAGCGGCCGAGGGGTCTGGAATGCCGGCGCCCAGAGGTATTTGAAGGAATAACCAAGCGTCAGCAGGGACAATGTCCCGATCGCCGACGGTTTGACGCCCTCTTCCGTCAGCCAGGCGTTGAGCGAGCCGAGAACCGCGCCATAGGGCAGGCCCGCCCCGAAAGCGAGGAGCAGCATTGCGCCCATGCGCCTGTCTGCAAGAGCGGCGACGGCCCGCGCCAGGCGTGGCCGACTGGATGTGGTCATCTCCGCCTCGCTCATCCTGCCGCTCCCGCGTTCTCGCCTTGTGTCCAGCGCACGGCGATCCGCCGCAGCGTTTCGGCATCGAGAGGTTTGGCCGCGACAGCGTTCGCCCCCGCCGCCAGGGCGCGTTTCTCCGTGTCCGGATCAAGCTCGGCGCTGATCGCGATCATCGGCAGGGCGAGGAGCCCCGCAGCCCGGATTGCGGCCATTGCCGCGAAACCATCCATGATCGGCATGCGCAAATCCATCAGTACAAGGTCAAACTCTGCGTGCAGCGCGGCTTCGACCGCCTCATTCCCGGTTGTCACCACTGTCACGTCGAAACCGGACTTTTCAAGGGCGCGTCGTGCGATCAGCGCATTGACCGGATTGTCGTCGGCCACCAGCACGCACGCCGATTGCGGCGCCGACAGTGATTCGCGGCGATCCGCGGCATGCTTTGCAGGTGCGCGCAGCAGCCGGACGCGCTCGATCAGCGATGCCGGGCGCACCGGTTTCACAAGGTAACCCGAACACCCCAGCGCGCGGAATGCCGGAATGAGGGCGCGGTCTTCGGGCCGCAAGACCACCACGACCGGGGCTGATCTCGTCAGTTCCGCGATGGCCGATTGCGACAGCTTTGCATCGGCGAGGATGATGTCTCCTGCGCGCCCGCCTGCAGGCAGCGGCCCGACGCGCACACGCACGCCGGCCTCACTGAGGAAAGCGCTCAGCGACAATTGCAGGGCGGGAGAAAATCCGGCGAGGTCCACCGAAAGCGGCTCGGCATGGATACGCGACGTGGTGGCCGCCGCGATGGTGCGGGCCGGCAGAACGAGACGGAAGCTCGCCCCGACGCCCGGCGAGGCATCAGCCGTGATCGTTCCGCC
>JBGSUF010000355.1:0-7977 GCA_041736285.1 Hyphomonadaceae bacterium
GACTTGGCGAAACCGTTGGGCACAGCGCGCAGGCGCTCGATCGCGCTGGCATCGCGCGGGCGCTGCTCGGCGATTTCCTGGATGGCGTCATCCTTGAGAACGCGGCGGCGCGGACGGTCGAGCGACTGCGCCAGTTCCTCACGCCATGCCGCGACGGCGGCGAGAACGGCGAGATAGTCCTTGCGCGGGCGACGGACTTTGAGGCGCTGCCATGCGTTTTCGGGGGCGTTGTCAAACAGGGCGGGGTCGGAAAACTCCGCCATTTCGGCCGCAACCCAATCATGGCGCTTCAGGCGATCCAGCTCGGCGAGCATGATCTTGTAAACCGCCCGCAAGTGGGTGACGTCGCCGAGAGCGTAGTGCAGCTGCTTCTGGGTCAGCGGGCGGGTCATCCAGTCGGTGAACTGGGAAGATTTGTCGATGCTCTCGCCGACCAGACGGGAGACGAGATTGTCATAGGAGATCGAATCGCCGAGGCCGAGCGCCATGGCCGCGATCTGGGTGTCGAACACCGGCACCGGTGGGCGACCGATCATCCGAACGAAGATGTCGAGATCCTGACGGGCCGCATGAAAGACCTTGGGCCGGGAGGGATCGGCGATGAGGTCCAGAAAGGGCTGCAGGTCGAGACCCGGCGCGAGCGGGTCGATGATGTGCTCTTCGTTCTCGCCGGCGACCTGGACGAGGCAAAGCTGCGGCCAGAAGGTTGTCTCGCGGTGGAACTCGGTGTCCACGCAGAGATAGCTGCTCTGCGCAAGGCGCTGGCAGGTGGAGGCGAGGACGGCGCTATCGGTGATCGGGATGATGTCTTTGTTCGTCATGATGATTCCGCCTACATCATCGCGCGCGAAAAAGGAAATGCGCAGATGCGCCACGCGGTTGTGTTTCGCCGAATTTCAGGGAATTCCCCCGGTTGCCTGACCCTGCCGCATCCTCATCGGGCCGGTCTCGCTTGACAAAGGCGAGCCGGGCGTGCGGTTGTCCGGCCCAATCAGACGACGCCCAACGAGACCTTAAGGAGCTTGAGCGCCCATGGAAGGCTATCGCACCCACACTTGCGGAGAGCTTCGCAAGACTGATGCCGGCAAATCGGTCCGCCTGTCGGGCTGGCTGCACCGTCGGCGTGACCATGGCGGGGTGATGTTTGTTGATCTGCGCGATCATTACGGCCTGACGCAACTGGTGTTCAATCCGGGCACCGAGGCGTTTGCGGCGGTCGAGCGGCTGCGCGCGGAAAGCGTGATCTGTGTCGATGGCGAGGTGGTCGTGCGCGACGCGGCGCTGGTCAATGCCGAACTCGGCACCGGTGAGATCGAAGTGCGCGGTCGCGGCGTGGAGGTGTTGTCGGAGGCGGCCGAACTGCCGCTGCCGGTGTTTGGCGAGCCTGATTATCCCGAGGATATCCGGCTGAAACACCGATTCCTCGACCTGCGCCGGGAAACGCTGCATGCGAACATGAAGCTGCGGTCAGAGGTGATTGCGAGCTTGCGCCGCCGGATGATCCTGCAGGGCTTCACAGAATATCAGACGCCGATCCTGACGGCCTCCTCGCCCGAGGGCGCGCGGGACTTTCTTGTGCCGAGCCGCATCCATCCGGGGCAGTTCTATGCGCTGCCGCAGGCGCCGCAGCAGTTCAAGCAGTTGTTGATGGTGGCGGGCTTCGACCGGTATTTCCAGATTGCGCCCTGCTTTCGCGACGAGGATGCCCGGGCCGACCGGTCGCCGGGGGAATTCTACCAGCTCGATATCGAGATGAGCTTTGTCACGCAGGAGGACGTGTTCGGCGCGATCGAGCCTGTGATGCGCGGCGTGTTCGAGGAGTTTGCGGGCTGGCAGGGCAAGGGACGGCGCGTGCCGGACGGCCCGTTCCCGCGCATCCCCTATGCCGCGTCGATGCTGAAATATGGCTCCGACAAGCCGGACCTGCGCATTCCCATCGAGTGCTGCGACGTGACGGCCTTCTTTGCGCGCGAGGATGTGGAGTTCAAGGCGTTCAAGGGCGTGATCGCCAAGGGCGGAATCGTGCGGGCCATCCCCGCTCCGGGCGTTGCCGACCAGCCCCGCAGCTTCTTCGACAAGCTCAATGCGTGGGCGCAGAAGGAGATGCAGGCGCCTGGCCTCGGCTATGTGGTGTTTGAGGCGGGCGAGGACGGCGCGCTTGCAGGCAAGGGGCCGATTGCGAAATTCCTGCCGGCGGACGTCATCAGGGAAATGGCCGACCATGCGGGCGTGAAGGCGGGGGATGCGCTGTTCTTCTCTGCC
The DNA here is from genome assembly GCA_041736285.1 of Hyphomonadaceae bacterium. Classification (GTDB taxonomy): domain Bacteria; phylum Pseudomonadota; class Alphaproteobacteria; order Caulobacterales; family Hyphomonadaceae; genus JBGSUF01. The sequence goes on from JBGSUF010000355.1 coordinate 2,263, forward strand.
GGAGCGCCGGACGCCGCCGTGAAGTTGCAGGGCGCAGCACGCACGCGGATCGGCCGTGAACTCGGCCTTGTCGAGGAAGGTGTGTTCCGGCTGTGCTGGATTGTCGATTTCCCTATGTTCGAGTGGAATGAGGACGAAAAGCGCGTCGATTTCTCGCACAATCCGTTCTCGATGCCGCAAGGCGGAATGGAGACCCTGCAGGCCGCGCAGACGGACGCGGAAAAGCTCGCCATCAACGCCTACCAGTATGACATCGTCTGCAACGGGGTGGAGTTGTCCTCCGGTGCGATCCGGAACCACCGGCCGGAAATCATGCTGAAAGCGTTCGAGATTGCCGGCTACGGGCCGGAGGTTGTCGAGGACAAGTTTGGCGGGATGCTCAACGCGTTCCGGTTTGGCGCGCCGCCGCACGGGGGGATTGCGCCCGGCGTCGATCGGATCGTCATGCTGCTGGCGGACGCGGAGAACATCCGCGATGTGACCTTGTTCCCGATGAACCAGCAGGCGCAGGATCTCATGATGGGCGCGCCGTCCGGGGTGAACGAGAAACAGCTCAAGGAATTGCACATCCGCATCGTCGAGCCGCCAAAGCGCGGCTGAGAGGGGCTGCACGGCTGGCTGGACCGGTCAGGCGAAGATGGGGGGAGGGTCGACGCTTTGCTCACGCGCGAAGTGGCGGCGCTCAGTCCTCGATCATGCAGAAGCGGACATGGACGCCCGGCGGAAGCCGGGTGGACAGGTCACCGCAAGCCCCCTCAAACGTCGCGCTTTCATAGCCGATGGAGCCGGTGAACTGCGCGCCGGACAGGCGGGCATCCCGGAAGCTGGCGGCGGCGATGTCGGCGCCGGTCAGATTGGCACCGGTGAGATTTGCGCCGTCAAATATCGCATGACGCAGATTGGCGCGCAGGAGGGTGGCATCGGCAAAGGTCGCCCCGGAGAAGTTCGCACGAAGGGCGTTCATCCGCGTGGAGTCCGAGCCGGTAAAGTCAGCGCTGGTGAACGCGCCGCCCGCAAGGTTTGCCTTGAACAGCTCGGTTTCCACGAAGCTGGCGAGCAGGAAAACGCCTTCCGACAGAATGGCCCCGGAGAGGTCCGCGCCATCGAAGCGCGACCGCTCGGCGATCGTGCGGCGGAAGGAGGCGCCGCGCAGGTTTGAATCGCGAAAGTCCACGTCATTCAGGAAAGCGTCGGTGAAGTCGGCCCTCTGGGCACTTGCGCCCTCGAAGTTGGCACCTTCCGCGCTGGCGCGGCGCAGGCGGCTGTTGTCGAAATTCACCTGCGGGAAGCGCGCGCCGTCCATGTCATAACCGGAAAGCTCCCGGCTGGAAAACTGGCACTCATTGCAGTATCCGCCAAGCGTCGGCGACCAGTTGACCATTGCCGACCCGTCCGGGGGCACCGCGCCCTGGGCCAGTGCCGGAAGGGCAAGTGCGCCAAGTGTGGCAGCGCCAAGAGCAGTCAGTGACACGGCATCTCTCATGGGCGCGACGCTAACGATGCCGGAGCGGGGCTGAAACTAAATTTGCAGTAATTACATGCGTGCGGGGATAAGTGTGTCCCTCGGGTATCAGTCCGGTCACGGACGACGCGAGGAACGGCAGGCCGGGATGCGCAGGCCCCGGGGCAGAAGTGTGCCTTCATCGCCGCATGCGGTGTCGAGCTGTCCCTGCGTGAGGCCCCGCGCCGTGGCGAGGTCGGCGCCGGAAAGATTTGCGCCACGAAGGCTTGCGCCGGTGAAGTCCGCGCCGCCGAAATACGCGCCGACCAGGCGGGCATCCTCAAGATTTGTGTCGGTGAAGCTGGCACCGGAAAAGCGTCCGCCGAAGAGGTTTGCGACCGAGAGGTTGGCCCCGGTGAAACGGGCCTCGTCCATCGTTGCAAGCAGCAGGTCGGCCTGGCGCAGGCGCGAGCCGGTCACGTCAATGCCGGGCAGATCATGATAGGCGAGATCGGCCTGGAAAAGGTTGCAGCCGGGGCAGTTCTCGCCAGCCTGAACGCGCGCAATATGGCTCGCGTCCTGAGCGAAAACGGGAAGCGGCATCGCGAACAGGGCGAAGACGAGGACAATTCGTTTCAACATGGGACGGCCTTTGCAGAAGAAGCGGCGTTTGCGCGCTTTCCTGCGCAAGATACGGGCCACGGGCGGCCGGATCAGATCTCGCCGATGCGCAGGATGGGCTTGATCGTCTTGCCGGACTTCATGTCGGCGACGGCGGTGTTGATGTCCTCAAAGTCGTAGAATTTCACCAGCTTCTCGATCGGGAAGCGGCCTGCGCGGTGGTACGCGACAAGCTGCGGGATGAAGACTTCCGGCACGCTGTCGCCCTCGACGACGCCGCGAAGGGTGATGCCGCGGCTGAGCACCATGTTGACGTCGAAACTGGCCAGCGTGCCGGTCGCTGGAAGGCCGACAATGGCACATGTACCGCGCGGGGCGGTGGCGCGGATGGCCTGTTCGAGCACGGGGGCGACGCCGCTGGTCTCAATGGTGTAGTTGGCACCGCCGCCGGTCAGCTTGCGGACAGCCTTGATCGGGTCGCCGTCGACTTCGGGATTGACGGTGGCCGTTGCGCCCAGCTCCCGTGCAAGGGCGAGGCGGCCGGCATTGATGTCCACCGCGATGATGTCGATCGCGCCCGCAATCCCGGCGGCCATGATGGCGGCAAGGCCGACACCCCCGCAGCCGAAGACGGCAACCGAGGAGCCCGGCGCGACCTTCACCGAGTTCAGGACCGCGCCGGCCCCGGTCTGCAGGCCGCAACCGAGCGGGCCGAGAAGGGCCAGATCGAGGCCGTCATCATTGACCTTGATGACATTGCGCTCGTGGGCGATGGCGCGGGTCGCAAAGCTGGACTGGCCGAAGAAATGGACGTGCGCGCTGCCGTCGCAGACCGCGTTCGAGCCGTCCATGCGCTGGCCGAGGAAGTTCAGCGGATACATGCGGGCGCAATAGGCGGGTTCGCCCTTCAGGCAGGGCGTGCAGGCACCGCATGACATGATGGTCAAGACGACATGATCCCCCGGCGCGACCTTTGTCACGGCCTCGCCGACACGCTCGACCACGCCTGCACCCTCATGGCCGAGCACCATCGGCAGCGGCGTCTTCTGGCCCTGCTTCTGGACGCTCGAATCGGTCTGGCAGATGCCGCAGGCAATGATGCGGACGATAACTTCCTGCGGCTGCGGCGCGGAGAGTTCGAGATCCGCCATTTCGTATGGGGCATCCTTCTCGCGGACGAGCGCGGCGCGGATCGGTGTGGTGGCGGCGGTATCGGACATGGGGTTTCCTTGCGGTTCGTGTCGTGTCGCCCGGCCTCAGAGGCAGGCGCGGATCTTTGCGGCGATGTCTTCAAGCTCAGCCGGTTCGGCCGGCTCGCTGCCATGCGGGCGCAGCTTGTCGCCCTCCCGGCGGGGGATGATGTGAAAATGAAGGTGGAAGACGGTCTGACCGGCGGGCGCGCCGTTGAACTGGGTGATGATGATGCCGTCGGGGGAGAGGGCTTCCTCCACGGCGACGGCGATCTTCTGGACGCGCTCCATGTAGGAGCCGAAACGGTCGGGCGGCATGTCGAGGAGGTTGCGGGCCATCACCCCCTTCGGCACGACCAGCGTGTGACCTTCGGCCTGCGGGAAGACATCCATGAAGGCGAGGACTTCGTCATCCTCGTAAACCTTCACGCTGGGCACGGCGCCGGACAGGATTTTCGCGAAGATGTTGTTCGGATCGTAATCGCCGTGCAGGCTCATGCTTGGTGTCCCTCTCCGGATTGGCAAATCAGGCGCGCTGCGCTCTGGCCCCTGTTATCGGGCAGGCCGCCGAAAATCGCAAATGCACAAGTACGGGCCCGGCGAAATTGTCGGGACGGCGAACATTTGTACACCTGTCAGGACGGCGTCATTCGCTCTTTCGGAACGGGGTGCGATCGCGCAGCCATTCCTGATCGAGACTGACGCGCTCGCGTTCGGCGCGCAGATAGCGGTCAACCGCGATGCGCAGGCCGGGATGGCCGATCCAGTGCGCCGAACGCGTGAGGACCGGCACATAGCCTCGGGCGAGCTTGTGGCCGCCCTGCGCGCCCGCCTCGACGACGCCAAGCCCCCTCGCGATGGCGAAATCCATGGCCTGATAATAACAGGTCTCGAAATGCAGCATCGGCCGGTCGGAGACCGTGCCCCAATAGCGGCCGTAGAGGGTGTTCGCGCCGATCAGGTTGAGCGCGCCGGCGATGGGGCGTCCGTCCTCCATCGCAAGGATCAGGAGAACGTGTTCGGCCATGCGCTCGCCGATCAGCGCGAAACTCTCGCGGGTAAGGTAGGGGGTGCCCCATTTGCGGCTGCCGGTGTCGATGTAGAAGGCGAACATCGCGTCCCAGTGGGCCTCGGTGATGTCCGGGCCGGTCAGGTGGAGGAAGGTCAGCCCTTCCTGCGCGCGCTGTCTTTCCTTGCGCAGGTTCTTGCGGCGGGCCGAGGATAGCTGCGCCAGAAAGTCGTCAAAGCTGGCATATCCGGGGTTTTGGAAGTGGAACTGCTGGTCGGTGCGGACCAGGAAACCGGCCTGACGCAGGGCGAGTGCGTCGACCTCATCGTGGAAGTTGACGTGAAGTGAGGAGAGGCGGTTGTCTTCGGCAATCTGAATGGCGGTGGACAGAAGCTGGTCGCGCAGACGCGCGGCGTCGGGGCCGGGCGAAACCAGCAGGCGCCGACCGGTCACGGGCGTGAACGGGACAGCGCAGAGCAGCTTCGGGTAATAGGAACCGCCCGCGCGCTGAAAGGCGTCCGCCCAGGCGTGATCGAAGACGAATTCACCGTAGGAGTGGTATTTGAGATAAAGCGGCATGGCGCCGGCCAGTTCGCCGCCGGGACCATCGAGGAGGATGTGGTGGGGCGACCAGCCCTCCTCCGGCGTTGCCGCGCCGGATGATTCCAAGGCTTCGAGAAATTCCCACGTCAGGAACGGGTCGAAGGCCGCGCCGGGAGGATTGGCGAGGCCGTTCCATGCAGCGGGGTCAACGCTGGCAAGGCTGTTAACGAGGCGAGGCTTGTAAAGCGGTGCGTCCATGATGAAGCATATAGTGCGCGGCGTGGCGGCGTCAGGCGATTTCGATGACGGCATCAACTTCGACCGCGACACCCATCGGCAGCACCGGACAGGCGACAGCGGAACGGGCGTGACGTCCGGCATTGCCGAACACGTCGACCATCAGATCGGAGCAGCCGTTCACCACTTTCGGAATGTCGGTGAAGGACGGATCGCAGGCAACGAAACCGCCGAGCTTGACGACGCGGACAACGCGGGACAACTCGCCAAGGGCGGCGCGGGCCTGCGCGATGAGATTGATACCGCACAGCCGCGCGGCGGCCTGGCCCTCGGCGATGTCCATGCCTGCGCCGAGTGTGCCGCGCACCGGACCGCCGGGGCCAACCGAGACCTGGCCGGAAATGAAGAGGAGATTTCCGGAAATGACGAAGGGCACGTAATTGGCCACCGGTGCCATCGGGGTCGGCAGGGTGATGCCGAGGGCGACGAGGCGGGCTTCGGGCGTGGACATGAGGGCGGCTCCTTTTTGGCGCATTGTGCGGGGCGTGGGCTGGTCTTCTGGCTAGAGGATTGACGCCCGCTTGTGAAGCGCGAGAGGCGCGTGCGGCGCGGTCGGCCCGGCCTGGCCCGGTTCAGGATTTGTCGTGCGGCTTGCGGGCTGTTCGGGAGGCGCG
>JBGSUF010000221.1:0-4943 GCA_041736285.1 Hyphomonadaceae bacterium
GGCGGCGCCGATGCGCGCCGCGACGATGGCCCCGCCCCGAGCGTCCGCGCGACGCTGAGCTTCATCCTGACGCAGAAAAGCTTCGTCCTGCTGCTGATCGGCTGCACGCTGATCTGCATCTCGGCCAATGCCTACCTTGCCTGGGTTCCGGTCCTGCTTGAGCGCAGCTTCAGCTTTGCCGACGGCGAACGCGGACTGGCGCTGGGCGTTCTCATTGGCGGCTTTGGTTGCGCCGGGGCCATACTGATCGGCCTTTTGACGGACAAGCTGTCGGCACGCAGCCTGAAATGGCGACCGCTGATCATCGCCGGCTGCGGCGCGATCTCCATACCCTTCGTCTGGGTGGCGCTGAATGCCGATACCAAATGGGCCTTCTATTTCGCCTATGCGGTGCCGAGCTTTGTCGGCCTGATCTACGCGTCGATCGCCTACACGGCCGCGCAGGAACTGGTCGGCGTGCGCATGCGCTCCTTTGCGGCGGCCTTCACCCTGCTCAGCCTGACACTGCTCGGCATAGGGCTCGGGCCGTGGGTGACGGGCATGATTTCCGACGCCTTCGCCGCGGCAGGGTCGACGAACTCCATCAGGGACGCGCTCCTTGCCGTGCTCACGCTGAACGTCGCCTCAATCGTGCCGCTGCTGCTTTCGGCCCGCTGGTATGACAGCGACGTCGAGCGCGCAACCGCCCTGTCAGACGTAAACGCGGCAGGACAATTTGCCTGATCCTTCGGGCAAGGACGCGAAGCCTGCATCTCCCTCCGGCCAGGCCGGGCAAACTGACCGGGGGGAGAAATGGCGATGGGAATCTTGAGCCCGGCTCAAGGCCTCGACCGCTCAGCGCTTCTGCCGCTCGGCATTCTCGCGCTTGCGTTCCTCGCGCATCAGGCTCTGTGGCCGTGATGCCGAGGGCGTGCTCAGCATGATGGGCAGTCGCTCGGTCGAGCCCGGCCAGACGTTGTTTGTCCGGTCGGCATCGACCATCGCATTTTGCGGATCCAGCGTGACCGAGACGATCGCCTTCGGCCGGGCGAACAGTTGCATCGTCGTCTTCGGCGCGAGGCGCCAGATATGGACAGGCAGTATCAGCGCCTCGGTCGTCCCGTCCTCATAGGTCAGCACAAGCGGCACGGGCGTTGGAATTCCTCCAATGTTTTCAAGCTCGATAACGTTGAGCACCAACCCCTCTTCGCGTGCGCGCTCATAGGCCGCCCGGTCCGCGTCCGACAGATCGTCAAGGAAGCTGTCCCACCCGGTGACATCTGCCTCAAGCGGCGTGTGGACGTCGCTTTCGGTGTAGACATCCTTGATCTGGGGTCGGGTCTCGACGCGGTAGGGCACATTGTCGGCCGCATTTCGCGCTTCCCAACCCTGCCAGAGCATCCCGCGTCTGGAAACCTCGCGTGCGCGCTCCGCCTGTTCGGTGGGGTCGGAGGCGGCGAAATCATAGGCGATCACGCGCCTGACGGCGATGTCGACATGGTCGGTGCCGAAAAACCATGCGCGCCAGAACCAGTCGAGATCCTGCCCGCTCTCCTGTTCCATTATCCTGAAAAAGTCGGCCGGCGTCGGCCTCTTGAACGCCCAGGCGCGGGCGTATTCAGCAAACGCCCGGTCGAAGGCATCACGGCCAAGCACCAGTTCGCGCAGCACAAACAGCGCCGTGGCGGGCTTGGTATAGCCGAGCGCGCCACGGGCGATCAGGCTGTCAGCCGTGGACATGATGGGCTGGTCATCGCTTCGCGCCATGTAGGCCGCAATGGAGCCACGCCGGGTGCTTTCGTCAAAATTCGGCTCCCAGCGCATATTCGCCTCAGCTTCCACAAAGGAGGTCAGCCCTTCATCCATCCACATCCAGAGCCGCTCGTCCGAGTTCACAATCATCGGAAAGTAAAAATGCCCGGTCTCATGGATCACAATCCCGATCACCCCGTATTTGTTGCGGGCTGTGTAGACGCCATCCGCACTGTCTTCGGGATGAGGACGCGGCGCATTGAACGAAATCATCGGGTATTCCATGCCGGAATTGATAACGCCGTTCACCGCTGTTGCCTGTGGATAGGGATAAACGAAGGTGAATTCGGTGAAGACTTCCAGCGTGTGCGCGACGGCTTCGGTTGAAAACAGCCCCCAGACCGGATTTCCCTCGGCCGGATAATAGCTCTGCGCCAGCACCAGAGGAAATTCCCGGCTGTCCTGCGCCACGCCCATGGCATCCCAGATGAAGGCCGGGGAGGCTGCGAAGGCGAAGTCGCGGACATCTTCAGCCTTGAAAACCCACGTTTCCTCTCCTTCGATGGCCGCAGCGCGAGCGGCCTCGGCCTCTTGCGGCGTGACGATGAGCGTCGGGCCGTCGAGCTTGCGCCGCGCTGTTCCCAGACGCTCTCTTTGCGGCGCGGAGAGCACTTTCTCCGCATTCGCCAGCGCCCCGGTGGACGCCACAATCCACCCCGACGGCACCGTGATCGCGACCTCGTAATCGCCGAATTCGGTCGTCATTTCCCCTTGCTCGATAAATGGCTCCAGATGCCAGCCCCGGTCGGACGTGTAGGCGGCGGGCCGCGGAAACCAGTGGGCAAGACCCACGATCAGAGCCCCGTCGGCGGCCAGAACCTCATAACCCGAGCGCGCGTCCATCACGCCGGCCTCGACAAGATTCACCTGAAAATCAATGTTGAGCACGGTGGACCGGCCCGGTTTCAGCGGTTCAGCCAGCGCCACGCGCATCAGCGTGCCCTCAATTTCAGTGTCGAGAGCCCGCCCGCGCCGGTCGGATACGGACACGCTGCGATAGCCGAAATCGCGGTCTTCATGCGCCTGCCAACGCCGCAGGTATTTGGGCGGAACACCGCTGTTGACGTCGATCCCGCCCCGCCGCGTCACCCGGTCGATCCGCTCCATGTACCGCGCCACCGCCGGATCCTCGAAGCGGTTCTGGTCCAGCGCCAGCCAGATCACGTTGAGCGTGTCCGGGGAATTGTTGGTGTAGGTGAGGTTGGCCCTGCCGGAATATGAAAGGTTTTCAACGTCGAGCGTCACCGCGATCTCGAAATCAGCGCGCTGTTGCCAGTAGCCCGGACCGGGGCGACCGGTAACGGTGCGGGCGCTGTCAGGCGCCGGGAGGAGCGCGTCAATCGGCGCGAACTTGTCCTCCTGCGCATCCATTGCCGGGACAGGGAGTGTGATGAGGGCGAAAAAGAGGGCGAGAATACGCATGGCCGAGGGGTCCTGCAGGTGTGAATGAGGGGCGGATCAGGCGGGCCCGAGGGTGGTTGAAGGGTGGTTTGGGGGTGGTTTGGGGGTGGTTGGAGGGTGGGTTTGGGGCCGGCGAACGGGTGAATGAAGGTCATCGCAACCAGTTTGCCCGCAAGCGCCGAACCTGCCAGCCCCTTTTTACCTCTGTCGCCCCGTCATTCCCCGTCAATCACTCGTCGATCGGTGCTTCCTCGCGCATGACGCGAAGTCCGGTGATCTGGTTACGGTTGCGCCGCAGGATGTCGAACCGGTAACCGTGGAAGGAAAAGCTCTGGCCCACTTCCGGTATGGTCTGCGCCTCGTGGATGACGAGGCCGGCCACGGTCGCCGCCTCCTCGTCGGGCAAGTCCCATTCACGCGCCCGGTTGAGGTCACGGATGTGCACCCAGCCATCGACATTCACCGCCCCGTCGGGCTGGACGCGCACGCCCTGCATCAGCTGGTCGTGCTCGTCACGAATATCGCCGACGATTTCCTCAAGGATGTCTTCCAGCGTGATCAGCCCCTCCAATTCGCCATACTCGTCGATCACGAGCGCAAAATGGCTGCGGCGCTTCAGGAAGCCGTCAAGCTGGTCCTTCACCGAGAGGGTTTCCGGCACGAACCATGGTGCCCGCAGGATATCGGCGATGACCACCTTGTCGATGTTTCCGCCAGCGGCCGCAACGGCGCGCAGGAGATCCTTGGCATGGAGGATGCCGACAATCTCCTCCTTCTCGCCGCGATAGAGCGGCAGCCTGGTGTGCGGGGAGGACAGCGCCTTCATGATGATGTCGCGCGGCGGCAGGTCCGCCTCGATCATCGAGATGTTCTTGCGATGGACCATGACGTCCGACACGGTCAGACCCTTGAGATCGAGCGCGCCGACAAGCATGCGCCGGTCCTCTGTTGCAACGCCGCCCTCCTGGTGGCCGAGGTCGATCGCGCCCCTGATCTCCGCCTCCGCCGCGCCGACGACCGACTGGTCAGGCCGGACGCCGACCAGCCAGAGCGTCCGGTTGACGATCCACTGGATCAGCCTGACCACCCATGACAGCGTCGCCACCAGAGAGGCGATCGGCGTGGAGACCGACATCGCCATCGCGTCGGGCCGCGTGATGGCATAGGTCTTGGGCAGGACTTCGGAGAAGATCAGCACCAGCACCGTCATCAACGCGGTCGCCACGGCAACGCCCGCCGGGCCGGGCATCAGCGAGACAAAGAGCGAGGTCGCAAGGGCCGAAGCCAGAATGTTGACGAGGTTGTTGCCAAGCAGGATCGTGCCGATCAGCGCCTCGCGCTTCTCGATCAGGCGGTTGACCTTGGCGGCGCGTTTGTTGCCCTCTTTTTCGAGCTGATACATCCGTGCGCGCGAGGCCGCTGTGAGCGCCGTCTCCGAGCCGGAGAAAAAGCCCGAAAGCATCAGGAGAAAGACGATGAAGACAAGAGTTGCGATGATCATGACTGGGAATGGGCCGGAAGTGTCATTTCGGTTTCGAGGAAGGAGAGAATGTCGTCGACGTCATTCTCAGGCCGGATGAAGCTCTTGCCAATGCCCCGCACGAGGATGAGCGGAAGCCGACCCGCGCGGACCTTCTTGTCCTGTTTCATGGCGTCCAGCAATGCCGGGGCGCGATAGGGTCCGCCCGGCAGCGCGCCGACACGGGTGACGAGGCCCGCCCCCGCGATCAGGGCCTCGGCGCGGTCCACCT
>JBGSUF010000373.1:0-31628 GCA_041736285.1 Hyphomonadaceae bacterium
CCCGCAGCCTTCAGGGCCGGCGCGGTCACGCGGCCGCCGAAATTGCCGGCACCAATCAGCGCGACGACGCCCTTGCCAGGGACAGTGCCCGAGGCGCCAGCCGCCACCGGGAGGGCGATGGTGCGCCGGAACTTGTCCTCGGAGCCTTCCGGATACGTGATGACAAGACCGAGATCGCCGCCGTCCGACAGGCGGGCATAAGCCTCACCGGCCTGTGAGATGTCCACCCGGTTGGAGATGAGGGGTTTCACATCGAGGCGTCCGGCGGCCATTTCGGCCAGCACGGCATCGAAATTTCGCTGTTCGGTCCAGCGGACATAGCCGAACGGATAGTCCTCACCGCGCTCCTCATAGAGCGGGTCATAGCGGCCGGGGCCGTAGGAGCAGGACACCTGAAAGGTCAGCTCCTTGGCGAAGAATTCATCGCGCGAAAGGTTGAGGCCCGTAACGCCGACCAGAACGATGCGGCCCCGCTTGCGGCACATGCGAGCGGCCTGGGAAACCGGATCGTCGCTCTTGGTTGCGGCGGCAATGATGACACCGTCAACGCCCTGTCCACCGGTGGCTGACAATGCTGCGGCGACGGGGTCTTCCCCCGCGGACAGGTTGATGGTCTCTGCGCCCCAGCCCGCAGCAAGAGCGAGGCGGCTCTCCGAAAAGTCCGCGCCGATCACGCGGCAGCCGTGCGCGCGCAGGAGCTGCACGGTCATCAGGCCAATCAGCCCAAGCCCCATGACGCAGAACGTCTCCCCCAGCGTCGGCGCGGCGAGGCGGCAACCCTGCAGGCCGATGGCAGCCAGTGGTGTGAAGCAGGCTTCCTCATCGCTCACCCCGTCCGGGATGCGGGCGACAAGATTGCGGCCGATCACGGCCAGTTCGGCATGCGGCGCGTTTGACACCACCCGGTCGCCGGGCTTGACGTGGGTGACGTCGGCGCCGACGTCGCGCGCCACGCCAGCATTGCAGTAACCAAGCGCGATCGGCTGGTCGAGCTTGGAGCGAACGGTCTCAAGCGTGGCCGACAGCCCGTCAGTCTTCACCTTTTCGAGCGTCTGGCGAACCTTGTCAGGCTGTTGCATCGCCTTCTGGATCAGGTTGGCCTTGCCGAATTCGAGGAGCATGCGCTCTGTGCCCGCGGAAATCAGCGACGCCCGGCTCTCGATCAGCACATGGCGTGCGCGCACCGCTGGCGCTGGAGCCTCGACGACTTCGATCTCGCCCGTCTTCAGACTTTGCAGAACCTGACGCATCGGACGTGCCCCCTTCCGAAACTTTGTTGCAACGACACCTTGCGCCAAGGGCCTTAGACGCTGGGGCGGCGAATGTGAAGCGCCGTCTTGGCCGTGGCCGGTTAATTCATCCTGGCGACGACCGGTGCGGACTTTCTGTTGTGAGCGTTCGCCGCCGCAGCCGTATTTATTGGTTGATAGCCACCCGCCGTGTTGGTAAAGGTCGCCGCACTGGATGCACGTCATGGTGCCGGGGACAGCACCTTCAAGGATTGGGGAAATGCAAAACGCAACGGGATTTCTGAACAGGATTGTCGTTGCTTTCCTGATCGTGTTGGTCTTCGGGCTAAATGCTTGCTCGTCTGCGCCCAAGCAGCCAGACCGACTTATCGCCAATCTTGAGGTGCCGGACTCGACGTCGCTGGTCGAAGAGGGTGATATCCGCCTCGGGCCGCTCGACCTGCTGCAGATCAACGTGTTCGGCGTGCCTGAACTCAGCGGTGAGTACCAGATCGACTCTTCCGGCCATATTCGTGTCCCGTTGATCGGCGAACTCATGGCGAAGGGCTTTACGTCATCGGAACTTTCAACCGTGCTGGAGCGCAGTCTGGGCGAGCGGTATCTTCAGGATCCGAACGTGAGCGTGGTGGTCAAGGAGAGTTTTGCCCAGATGATCACGGTCGACGGCGCGGTGACCAAGCCGGGCATGTATCCGGTGCAGGGGCCACTGACGCTGCTTCAGGCCGTCGCCATGTCCGGCGGTCCGACTGAGGGGGCAAAGCCGGAAAGCGTCATCGTGTTTCGGCAGATCGAAGGCCAGCGTATGGCCGCCGCCTTCAATCTGAACGACATCCGGGCTGGCGTGGCTGAGGATCCTTCCGTGTTCGGCAATGACATCATCGTCGTCGACGGTTCCGAGGCCAAGCAGCGCTACGGCGACTTTCTCAAGTCCGTCCCGCTGCTGACCATGCTCTTTATCGCCTTCTGACGTAACCGCAGTCATCGACTGGACCGGAAAGAACACGATGAACCGTCATACACGGCCCCATGACGAAAGTGGCTTCCGCGACGAACGCGGGATTGTTCCGGTCGAGTATTCCGACTACGGGGTGCCCGCCCAGTATGGCGGGCCGGGCGGCGACATGCCCGGCGGTCCCGGTGGCGGCGGATTTCAGTTCGTGGACATCCTCATGGTGCTGCTGCGTCGGCGGCTCCTGATCATCGGCACCATTCTCCTCGGCATGTTCCTGGCGACGGCCTACACAATGCGCGTGACGCCGATGTTTCGCGCCGTGTCGACGATCGAAATTCAGCGCGAGGAAGCGCAGATCATCGAAGGCACGAATGTCGAGCCTGTCGTCGTTGCGGACGAGCAGTTCATGGCGACGCAGTATGAATTGCTGCGCAGCCGCCAGCTCGCCGAGCGTGTCGCCGAAGTCCTGAACCTCGTCTCCAATCCGCGCTACGCCGATCAGTCCCTGCCACGCGAGGACAGACTTTCCGAAGTGGTGCTGAACCTTCAGCGCAATCTGCGGGTTTCCCCGAAGGGCCGCAGCCGTATCATCGAAATCAGGTTCAACTCGCCCTTCCCGGATGATGCGATGCGGATCGCGAACGCCTTTTCGGAAGGTTTCATCGAGGCCAACCAGGAGCGCAAGTTCAACACGACCGCTTATGCCCGTCGCTTCCTGCAGGAGCGGCTCGATTCCACCAAGACCCTGCTTGAGGAATCCGAGCGTCGTCTGGTCGCCTACGCGCAGCGGGAGGGCATTCTCGACATCGGCTCCGGCGAAGACGGAAGCAATTCTCTCGATGCCGCCTCGCTGTCGAAATTGAACATCGCGCTCGCCGAAGCACAAAGCGAGCGGATTTCGCTCGAACATCAGTATCGCGAGGCGCTGGCCAATCCGTCCGTCGTTGAGATGGTTGACAGCGACGCACTTCGGGAATTGCGGCTGCGACGCTCGGCGCTGGCGGCGGATTATCAGGAAATGCTTGGCCGGTTCAAACCGGATTTCCCTGACATGGTGAAGCTGCGCGCGCGCATCGACTCGCTCGACGCCGAGATTGTTGTCGAGCGGCGCTCAATTCTGGGCAGCATGGAAGGGGCCTACAAAGCGGCGCTGGCGCGAGAAGCGTCCCTCATGAACCGGGTCAACGAGCTGAAGGTCGACGTGCAGGACCTGCGCGAACGGCGGATCGAATACACCATCCTGGAGCGTGAGGTCGATACCAACCGCACCCAGTATGAGGCTCTGCTTCAGCGCCTGAAGGAAGTGAGCGTTTCAGCGAATGTCGGCTCCAGCCAGGTGTCGATCGTCGACCGGGCGACCATGCCGAAAGAGCCTTTCAGCCCTGACTGGATCCGCTCGCTCCTGTTGTCTTTCCTGCTGAGCAGCGGCATCGGCGTGGCGCTTGCGCTGGCCCTCAACAATATCGACGACACGATCAAGACGCCGGAAGACGTGCGCAACAAGCTTGGTCTGTCCCCCATCGGGGTGATCCCCAAGCTCACCGGCAAGGACGTTGTCGGCGAGGCGTTGCGCGATCCGAGATCGAGCGTGTCGGAAGCGTTTTATTCCGCGCGGACCGCATTGCAATTTTCTTCGTCCGAAGGGGCGCCCCGGACCATTCTCATCACGTCGACCCGTCCGGCGGAGGGCAAGACGAGCAGCATCGTGTCACTCGCCATGGCGTTTGCACGGGTGGGCACGCGTGTCCTGATCATCGACGCCGACATGCGCAAGCCCTCCTTCGTGGCCGACCGCAAGGCCTCGATCGGGCTGTCGGGATTGCTGACCAGCGACCAGCGGCTGATGGATCACGTCATCGCGTCTGAAATGCCCAATCTCTTCCTGCTGCCAAGCGGTCTGATCCCGCCCAACCCGGGGGAATTGCTGTCCAGCCGCCGCGTGGTGGACCTGATTTCGGAAGCCAGCGAGCATTTCGATCATGTGCTGGTGGACAGCCCGCCTGTGCTCGGCTTCACGGACGCTCCCGTCCTGTCCTCGATCTGTGACGCGACCATGGTCGTGTGCCAGTCCGGCTCGATCCGTCGGGCGGCCGTTCAGCGCATGATTGGCCGACTGCGCGCGAGCCGCGCGAACATTGTTGGTGTCCTGCTCACCAAGTTCAATGTGCGCCAGGCCGGCTATGAATATGGATATGCCTACTATTCCTACGGCAAGGCCGCCTATGCCTATCGGCAGAAGACGGTTACCGACGATGCCGAGCGGCGCAGGAAAATCCACCTTTTCTCCAAGCGCGACGCGACAAAAAACTAAAATGCCCTAGAGTGGCATATTGTCGTGGCCGGGGAGGAGACATGTCATGCGCAAGTACGCATTTGCAGCCCTGACGATTGCCGCACTGCTCCTTCTTGGTGCGGCATCGGTTCGCTCGGCCTTGACCAATTTTTACGCAGCAACCGCGCCGGAAAAAGCGCTGGCAATCAATGCCGGCGATGCCAGAGCCTTGCAAGCTGCGACGCTGAACAGCTTTGTCGCCTCCAATGGCCAGATCACGTCGGAGACTCTGGGTCTTTCGCGCAGGCTGGCACGGGCGGCGCCGCTGGATGATTTCCCGGTGATGCTGATCGGTCTCGGAGATTATCTCGGCGGGGACGTTGCAAGCGCCAGCACGGCCATGCGAGCGGCGCTCGATCGCAATCCGCGCAGCCGGATCCCGCGCCTGTTTTTCATCGAACGAAGCTATGTGACGGGGAATTTCGCAACGGCGGTGGCCGAAATCGGCGGCTTGCTGAAGATCCAGCCCGAGGCGGAGGTCCACGCGCTGCCCGTTCTGGAACAGATGGCGAGCCAGCCTGCCGGGCAGGCCGCCCTTGTCGAGGGGATTGTGGATGATCCGATCTGGGCAAGTCCGCTGCTGATGAGCCTCAACGCGAGCAGCCCCGACATAGGTTTCCTGACGCGGCTCAATGCGGCGCGACCTTCGCATGTCGGGCTCTTGCTGCGCCGCCTCGTGGACGCCGGAGAACTGACATCCGCCTATCTGATCTGGCTCGAGGTCACGCCCGATCTTGGCGATGGCGGCACACCTTTCAATCCGCGCTTTGAGCCTCTCGACGCCGCCGTGCCCTTCAATTGGATGGTCAATTCCGATCATGCCGAGATCGAGCGCGGTGGCGGGCTCTACTCGGTGTATCTCGGCTACGATAATCCCTTCATGGCGCGGCAGGTCATGCTGCTTTCACCGGGCCGTTATCGCCTTGAGGCCATGATGAGCGTTGATGCCGATCCGCGCGGCGGCCAGTTCGGCTGGATCGTGCGCTGTCTTCCGAGCGGGGCCGTCTTCCTCCGCGAAAAGATTGACGCCACCGTTTCCGAGATGGTTGCGCGCGAGGTGATTTTCGACGTTCCCCGGGAAGCGTGCGAGTTTCAGGAACTGATGTTTGTCGGCATGCCGGGCGAAGCTCCGCGCGTGGCTTACAGCCGTGCGACGGAAGTGCGGGTTCGGCCGGTCCTTGCAAATCCAGATGCAGATGCCGGGGGTCGGTGATGGGCCGCGTCGTTGCCAAGAAGTGGTCTGCGGAAAGTCGGCGCGACATCATGTTCGTCGTCTTTGTTGTCTATGCCCTTGCCGCTGTGATGCTTGGCGGGGCGAGCCAGGAGGGATATTTCCAGCGGAGTTTGCTGAATGTCGTCAGCGTGCTGGTGCTGTTCTGGTGTGTTCTCGATCCCGCGCTGAAGCCCATGTCGTCGGCGGCGAAATGGGGGGTGGGCTTTATCCTGGCTTTCATGGGCCTTGGCGCACTCCAGCTCGTGCCGCTTCCGGCCGCGATCTGGAGCGGGCTTCCGGATCGGGGCATTGTGGCCGAGGGCTATCGGCTGGCCGGGGAGGCGCTGCCGAGCCTTCCTTTCAGCCTGGCGCCGTACGCGACGCTTGAGGCTATCCTGTCTATGCTTGCGCCGCTGGCTGTCTTCATTCTGGTGTCGAAACTGAGCTGGCAGCGGCTTTCGGCTTTTCTGCCCGTCACCATTCTGGCGTTCGGCGTCATATCCATCGTGATCGGGCTCATGCAGGTCTTTGATGGGGCGGATTCGGCCTTTTATCTCTATGAGCGGACGACGCCGGGCATGCCGGTCGGCGTTTTTGCCAACACAAACCACCATGCCACACTGCTTCTGGTCTGCCTGCCGTTTGTCGCGGCGCTGGCGGCCAAACAGCGCAACCAGTCGAATTCAGGGGATGCCGATCTGGGTCAGACGCTGATCATCGCCCTCGCTTTCACCCTGCTTGTATTCGGGGTGATGATCGTCGGGTCAGGGGCCGGCTATGCCTTGCTCCTGCCGGTCCTTGGAGGCTGTTTTCTGGTGTTTGCGCGCGGCATGTCGGGAAAGACGATGCTGCCACTGGTGTTGTTTGGCGCGGCAGTGATGGTCGTCCTTGCGGTCAACACAGCGCTCAGCCCGGTGCTGTCGGAACTGGGGTTCAGCACATTGACGGATGGGCCGACGTCTCGCACGGGCATGTGGGAACTCACGATGGAGGCCATCCGGAACCACTGGATGCTCGGCACGGGCTTGGGCAGCTTCCCGGACGTGGTGCGGCTGTATGAGGATCCCGCGCTCGTCACCAATGTTTATGTGAACCACGCGCACAATGATTATCTGGAATTGCTGCTTGAGTTCGGGCTTCCGGGGGCGGCGCTGCTGATTGGTGGCCTGGCCTTTCTGGCGCGCCTTATCGGGCTGGCCTGGCGGGTGCCGACCGGGGAGGGCGGCCGGATGAAGCGGGCCGCGAGCGTTGCGATACTCGTGATCGCGCTGCACAGCCTCGTGGATTATCCTTTGCGGACGACTTCGATATCGGTGCTGGCGGCGGTCTGCCTTGCCATTGTCGCGACATCCCACACCGCCCGCCGACGTCGCAGCACCCCCGACCAGGCGGAGGCCGCGGCGGACGGATCATCGGGCGGCGGGTCTGAAGCGCGCAACGTTGATCTGTGATCGCGGCACGGCAGGGGAGCGATCGGGCGGCGGACTGACCCGGCAGTGATCAGCGTGGATCGAGCGCGATAACGAACACGTCCGCGAGCGGGACGGTTCTGGACGTGTAGTCTCCCCCGATAATCATGCGGTCGTCCTGCACGTCGATCCATTTCAGGCGATCATCCCCCACAAGGCCGATGAACGTCTCCTCGATGAGCGAGCCGACAGCGTCATAACGGCCGATCCAGATGTCCCTTTCGGCCTGTGCGGAGGACTGTGAGGAGGAATGTGAGGCGGCGAGGACGAGGTCACCGGTCGGGCTCGCTGAAACGCGCGCGAATTCGCTGTCGGCAAAGGCTGGCGGGGTGGCTGTCCAGACCATGGCGCCTGTCGCGTCGAGCTGAATCAGGCGTGGTGACGCCCCCGAGATGAGGAGGCCGACCCAGCTCTCGCCATATCCCTCCATCTGCTGCAGGCGGCTGTCGTCCGCGGCGGGTATGAAGGTGCGCCACGCGACTGTTCCGTCCCGGCCGATCCGGGAGATGGCGAAGCCTCTTTCTTCGTCGGCGCCGCGGGTGGCGACGGCGACAATGAGGGACTGCGGACCGAAGGAGAGCGCCTTGGCGGTGGCGAAATACTCTTCGGAGGGAAAGTCCCGCTTCCAGTTCACTTCGCCGTCGGCGTAGAGCACTGTGAGCCGGGCGGACGGCTTGTCCTGGCTGAAGCCGAGAACGGCCACCATGCCATCCATCAGAGCGACGGACGTGACATCGCGTGCGCCGATGGTATCGGGAACGCGTGTGCGCCAAAGGAAATTCAGTTCCGTATCATAGCGCTCTGTCACGATCTGGCCGTCGACCGTGCCGGCGACGACAGCGCCGCCGATCGGGTCAAGCGCGAAAGTGACGTCCGGCGAGGTCGCAAACGTGTCGAGCGGCACGCGGGCAAGGACTTCGCCGGTGGCAAGAACACGGGCCATCTCAACGTGTTCGACACTCGCCAGGCCTTCCGAGACCTGACGCATCAGGAGGACAAGAGAAAAGTCGGCAAAGGTGGCCGCCATGACGAGTTCATCGGTGCGGTCAGTGCCAAAGCCGAGCTGCCACAGGATGACAGATGCAATCGATCCCTCGCGGTCGCTGTCGATCGGGCGGGCCGATGCCAGCCACGCGGTCGTGGCCTGGTCGTCTGGTGCGCCTGCGCCGGGGAAAAGCGCGGAGCCAAAGCGGCTGTAGCCGTATCCGGCTGCTCCCAGACCGCCGAGCACGAGAAACGCAAGCGCAAATGGCCAGACGCGCAAACGGCCTGGCGAACGGGCCTGCTCTGGCAGGTTTGTGAGGGAGCCGTTTTCCTCTTCGGCTTCCATGACGGCGCCGCAAGCCGGGCACACCATCTGCTGACGCTTCTGGATCATCATGGAAAGGCAGTTTGAACACATCATCAGGCGGCCCCTCCAGTTTCATCGACCGGCCGAATGCAGCGGATGATGGCGCACAGGGTCTGGTCCGACAGGCGTTGCGGCTGTCCGCTTTCCGAGACCGGCGTGAACCTGCGTTGTGAAGGAAAGGTTAGTCAAACTCGCGCCTTGTCACAATGGCCGACCGAAGGTCGCTCCGTTGTGCTTGCGGCGACGCCATTGCGTTTCCGGAACGCCCGGCCCGAACCTCAGCCAGAGCGATTGCGACACGGCCGGATGCTACATCACATTCTTGCGGAGCAAGACGCAGGCAACGGTGGACAGGATGATGCGGATGTCAAAGCGACCCGACAGCTTGCTCACATAGAACCGGTCGTACATCGCCTTGCGGCGCGGCGAGACATGGTTGCGGCCCTTGATCTGCGCAAGGCCGGTAATGCCCGGACGAACCAGCATGGCACCGCCCATGCGCTGGCGCTCGCGCGATGCTGCATCATTCGGCAGCAGCGGACGCGGGCCGACAAGGCTCATGTCGCCTTTGAGGACAGACCAGAGTTGCGGCAGTTCATCAATGCTGGTCTTGCGCAGGACATGCCCGATCGGGGTGATCTTGGACGCCGCGTTGGACAGAGATTCGCGGGGCGCAATTTCAGCGTCGCGATACATCGTGCGGAATTTCGGCATGCGGAAGACGACGCCCCCACGGCCGACACGCTCGGACCAGAATATTCCAGGGCCTGCGGACGTCAGGCGAACGAGGGCAAACGCAGCAAGCATGATCGGGGAAGCTGCGATGAGGACGCAGGTTGCCACGAAAATGTCACCCGCACGCTTGAGTGCACGGCGACGAAGGAGTGGCTTGCGGATATTGGAGCTGCCGTCAGCAGCGATCTGACCCGAACGTCGCGCGCGCAGTTGTCCACCGAGCGCCACGCCGTTATTGGCGTAAGCCAATTTGTTAAAACCTTCTGAC
The DNA here is from genome assembly GCA_041736285.1 of Hyphomonadaceae bacterium. Classification (GTDB taxonomy): domain Bacteria; phylum Pseudomonadota; class Alphaproteobacteria; order Caulobacterales; family Hyphomonadaceae; genus JBGSUF01. The sequence continues at coordinate 9,571 of JBGSUF010000373.1, forward strand.
ACGATCACCCCCAGAACGCTTTCTCAGTGAATCGCGGACACCTGTCCCGGGTATCCGCACCCTGACTCCACAACTCTTCTAGCCAAAAACTCTTCAAGAATCATTGACGTCAAAGAACTGCTTACAACCCGAAGTTGACAACCAGATGTCGCCTCCGAGTTGAACCTCGCGAGACCGGCTAATGCCACAGGAACGCCGCGACGCACAAGTGACAAATTCACGAAATCGCTGGGAAGGCCCCTAGCTATTGCTGTCGAAGTCGCCGATCTTATTGCAGGGGGACGGTGTTGAGCGTGCGGGAGTACGGCGTTTGGGGACGTTTCAGAAACGGTTCACGAAGTCCCCCGCTGCGCGTCGGGGACTGACACTCACACACCCGCCCGGCGCGAGTGACCGATCGGCGTCGCGCGAAGTCGCTGTGCCGGAAGCGGTCGTTTCGGCGCTTTCCGGACTGACCTCCGGGGTCTGGGACTGGGAAGCCATCGAGGAATTCACGACGCGGACCGTTGCGCAGCTTCTGGATCGCAGGGGCACGCCTTCCAACCTGTTGACGCCGCCGCGCATGGACATCGCGATTCCGGCCATTGAGGCGATGCGATACTCCCCGCTGAAGACCCAGCTGGCCGCCCTTGTGGCCACCAGCATGGACACACGCCGCGCCGATCTCGTGCACCCGTCATTCATCGAAATGCTGAAGCAGCTCACGCTGGATGAAATCAACCTCATCGCATCCATGCCAGCGCCGGGCATGGTCGTGCCCGTCGCCGATATCAGTTTCGTGGACTCCTACCAGCACGTCTATGCGGGCCACCGCAACGTGATGCCGCCAATATTTGCGGCGCTTTGCCGACACCGCGCCGCCATTTCCAATTACGTCGACAATCTCGCGCGGCTGAGACTTGTGTCGTCCCCGCCGGAACTGCGGATTGATGACGATCGCCACTATCAGTTGCTGCTTGAGCAGGACTTCGTCCGGCGTCTGATGGCGGACAAGCCCAACCGGCTCAAGACCCGGGTTGACCGCAAGCTGATCAGCATCACCGATCTTGGGGAGACGTTCCGGCAGGTCTGCGCCAGCGATGAAACGCTGCGGCTCAACCACGGCGGCTGATCCTGCGCCGGGGTCATGACGCCGGAGGTCCGTGGTTTCACTTCGCTCTGCAGCTTTCGGCTATTCGCCTTGACGCAAGTCTCCGTTCGCGGTCGATGCCGACCGCTCCGAACTTGGCTTGTTTTCTGCGCAAGTCTCCGTTCGCGGTCGCTGCCGACCGCTCCGAACTTGCTTCAGATTTCCTGATTGTATGACCCGACCTCGGAGAACCGGGCCAGTCGCGGCTTGACCTCTTCGCGGAAAAGCGCGCGCATGTCTTCGTCCGAGCGCATGCTTTCGACGACGACGACCAGTTCCGGCTTGTTGGAGGATGCGCGCACCAGAAGCCACGAGCCGTCATCCAGCGTAACCCGCGCGCCATTCACCGTGTTCACGTCGACAACGGTGCGGCCGAGAATCTGGCCGCCCTTCATGGACTGGTAGTCGGCGACGACGCTCTCGACGATATCGTATTTCAGTTCGTCATCGCAGTGCGGTGACATGGTGAGCGATGTCCAGGCGGTTCCAAGCTCGTCCTTGAGATCGGCCATCGTCTTGTGAGGGTTGCGATCGAGCATCTGGAGCAGCGCGCCCGCCGCCACGATGCCGTCGTCATAACCAAGCCCGATGGGCGGGCGGAAGAAGAAGTGACCTGATTTCTCAAAGCCGGCCAGCGCGCCAAGCTCCGTCGTGCGGCGCTTGATGTAGGAGTGGCCGGTCTTGTAATAATCGACCGTGGAGCCGTTCGCTTTCAGAACCGGATCGGTCTTGAACAGGCCGGTGGATTTCACGTCGACCACGAAATTCGCGCCGGGATGGACCCGCGACAGGTCACGCGCGAGGATGAGGCCGATCTTGTCGGCGAAGATTTCCTCACCGGTGTTGTCGACAACGCCGCAGCGGTCGCCGTCCCCGTCGAAGCCGAGGGCGATGTCGGCGCCGTATTTGCGCACGGCATCGGACATGGCGTGCAGCATCGCCGCATCTTCGGGATTGGCGTTGTAGTTGGGAAAGGTCCAGTCGAGGTCGCAGTCGACCTCAATCACATCGACGCCCATCCGTCTCAGCGCTTCGGGCGCAAAACCGCCGGCCGTACCATTGCCGCAGGCCGCCACGACCCGCAGGGGACGGGAGATCGAAATCCCGGCGCTGACCGCCTCGATATACTTCTCGCGCATGCCATGGACCTGAAAGATGCCGCCATGCGCGCGCGGCTGGAAGTCTCCCGTCAGCACGATCTGCTTGAGCTGGCCCATTTCTTCAGGGCCGAAGGTCAGCGGGCGATTGGCCCCCATCTTCACGCCGGTCCAGCCATTCTCGTTGTGACTGGCGGTGACCATGGCGCAGCAGGCCGCGTCGAGCTCGAACTGCGCCCAGTAAACGGTCGGCGAGAGGGCGAGGCCGATGTCGAGAACGTCGCAGCCGCCCTGAACAAGGCCGACCATCAGCGCGTGCTTGATCGATTGTGAATACGACCGGTAGTCATGCCCGACGACGACTTTCGGTTCGACGCCGAGGCGGTGAAACAGTGTCGCCATGCCAAGACCGAGCGCCTGAACCCCTTGCAGGTTGAGCTCCGGCGCCTTTGGCATGCCTGGCCCGCCAAACCACCAGCGGGCATCGTATTCCCGGAAGCCCGTCGGCTTGACGAGCGGAAAGCTCTCGAATTCCAGCGTGTTCGATACAATGTCGGCGCGCGGAGAAGGCATCATGGCGAAGCGTCCCTGTTCGTTTTCCCTCGTCGGTTAGACACGAGCCAACCCCAAGGTGCAAGACCGGCCGAAGGACCAAACCGTTAATGTTCACACGCGTTGCAGCCGCGTGCCCGGCCGACCACGGCGATTGCCCTTCCCGGCCTGTCGGCTTAACAGAGGACGCAGATCAGGGAGACAGGATGATGGCCACGCTGACGCTGGAAAAATACGGGATTTCAATCGGCAGGGGTGAGCGCCTCTGCGTGATGGCGGGCATGAATGTGCTGGAAAGCCGCGACCTGGCTCTGCGCATCGGCGAAAATCTGAAGGCGAGCTGCGACCGGCTCGGCCTGCCTTACGTGTTCAAGGGCAGTTTCGACAAGGCTAACCGGTCGTCCATCTCATCCTATCGCGGGCCGGGTCTCGATGAGGGGCTTCGCATCCTGCAGGATGTGAAACAGGCTCTCGGCGTGCCCGTTGTCACCGATTACCACACGCCCGAGCAGGCCGATATTGTGGCCGATGTGGCCGAAGTGATCCAGGTTCCGGCATTCCTCGTGCGCCAGACAGATCTGGTGGTCGCCGGCGCACGGGCAGTTGATGCGCGCGGCGGCTGGTTGCACGTCAAGAAGGCGCAGTTCCTCGCCCCGTGGGACTGCAAGAACATCCTCTCCAAGGTCGGCGAAGTCGTGACGGGTCGCAACCCCGTCATCCTGTGCGAGCGCGGGGTCAGCTTTGGCTATAACAACCTCGTGGTCGACATGCTGGGCATTCCGGCGATGAAGGCGCTCGGCGCGCCTGTCACCATTGACGCGACCCATGCGGTCCAGCTTCCGGGGGCCGATCCGCGCACAGCTGGCGGGTCCACCGGCGGGCGGCGGGAAGGCGTGCCGATCATTGCCAAAGCTGCGGTGGCCGCCGGCGCGGACGGTGTGTTCCTGGAGTTCCATCCAGAGCCGGACAAGGCGCTATGCGACGCGCCGAGCTGTCTGGCGCTGGCCGATGCCGAGGGCCTTCTGGCAACGCTGAAGCGGCTGCATGAGGCGGTCAACGGCTGACAGGTTACTCTCCTGCACGGGGTTCTGAAGGGGTTGCCGCAGGCGATTGTGCAGGGGCTTCGGGTTGGGCCGATGCGGCCGTGGCGGCGGCGAGATCGGCCTGGCATGACGCGACGAGATCCGGCGCGGCGACGACCTCTGAGGATTGCAAGTTCTCCAGTGATATCTGGTAGAGCGCGTAGACCTCGGCCGGGGAGATGAGGGGCTGGATGGTCAGCCTGCGCGTCTTGTTGCGCTCGTTGATGCGGGCGTTTTCGGTCCAGAACGCCTGCATCCAGCCGGACGCCAGCGTCTCGCCTTCAAACGGCGTGATGAGATCCGCCACGGCCTGAGCCTTTCCAAGTGCGGCGCATGCCACGGCCCGGCGCACAAACTGGGGCGACACCGACTGATTGGCCGCGTCAGCATTCCCGGCAAAGGTGGCCTCGGCCTCGGAAAACACCCGGTCGGCATAGGCTTGTGTACCTTCGGTGCGCGCGTTGGCCAGTTCCACCTCGCCCGCATCCCGCCCGGCCCGTCCCCAGTTGCGGCGGAATGGGTTGATGTTGACGGCCGAGTTGTCCTCGGTCGGAAGGCTTGCTTCGCGATCGGGATCGTTGATTCGAGCCATGGCGCGAGCAAGATCGGAATCGGTCGAAGGGGTGACGGCGGCGCTGCCATCGCGCGCTCCGCCGCCGCCGTCGCTGCAGGCTGATATTCCAAGCAGGGTGAGCGCGAGGGCGGTGCGGCGGATGGGCATGGGGGTCATTTCGGGGCTTTCCGTGGTTTGCAGCAATCGTCTGGCTTTCGCATGAAGGTGAAACATGCGCGCGCCAATGAAAAGACCCGGTGCGGTGCACCGGGCCTTACAAAGTCATTCATGTTGGCAGGAGCGAAACCCGATCAACCAGCAAGCTGATCAAGTTTTCCGAAATGCTCGGCCAGCAGATAGTAGAAAGTGACGCGGGACTTGTTGCCACCTTCCGGCTTCAGCTTCTCGCAGATGGCAGCGATGGCTGCATCGAGTTCGGCATTGGTGTGCGCAAGGCTGAGCTTGCCGCGCAGCCACTTTTCCCGGACCCGGTCAAGCTCGGTCTGGTCGCTGCAGGAAACAAGCGAGCTGTCGCGGTTGCGAAGCGCAATCCCGAGGTGGCCAACGATCTTTTCAGCCGCTGCCTGATGGTAGGTCTTGGTGTATTTCTTGACGTTGTCTTGATATTTCGAAGCGTCAGCCATTTTATCTCTCCCCTTAGGCTCTACCCCACAGCTCGGCACGGACCAGCATCACACAGAATCACGCTGTGTCACTGACAATCGTTGGACGACGGCCCCTGCCAAGTCAAACTTGAAACTCTTTTTCCTGAAACAATCAAAGGGAAAGAGCAGTTGAAAGCTGCATGACGGGCTTACGGGCAGGGCGAAGGGTTGCGCGAGTGGATCGCCTCGACGGCGCTTTCCAGTTCATCGGTCCAATCAGTATCGAAAGCATCAAGGTCGGCCTGAAGCTGATCTGGTGTGGTTGCACCGATGATGGTGGAGGTCGTGAAGGGCCGTGTGTCGACGAATTTGAGCGCCAGCGCCTGCGGCGTCATGCCGCGTTCGGCGGCGAGATCCAGATAGGCATTGATGGCTTCCTGGCCGCGGGGCTTCTCATAGCGTTGCATCCGGTCGAACAATGCCTTGCGGGATCTGGGCGGCATGGCGCCGCCGCGGTACTTGCCGCTGAGATACCCTTGCGCCAACGGTGAATAGGCCAAAAGGCCGACGTGTTCGCGCAGTGCGACTTCCTCCAGCCCTTCCTCGAAGGTCCGGTTGACGAGGTTATAGGCGTTCTGGATCGACGCCATCCGGGGCAGGGACTGCGCATTGCTCTCGGCGAGGAAGCGCATGACGCCGTAGGGAGTCTCGTTTGAAACGCCGATCGCGCGGATACGCCCGGCATCCACATGGGCTGCGAGCGCTTCAAGGATCGCCTCGAACGGCTCATAGGGGACGGCGTATGCGCTGGCCTTGACCTTCTGTCCGAACAGGGGCGCGGGGCGGTCCGGCCAGTGGAGCTGGTAGAGGTCGATATAATCGGTCTGCAGGCGTTTCAGGCTCTTGAGAACCGCTTCGTCGATCTGCGCCTTGTTCAGGCGGCACTGTTCGACCGAAGCGTCGCGATACCATGTATCATTGGTGCGACCGACAATCTTGGTTGCGATCACGACATCTTCGCGGCGCCCTTTCCGGGCGGCCAGCCAGGTGCCGATGATTTCCTCCGTCCGGCCTTGCGTCTCCGGTTTGGGCGGAATGGCATAGAGTTCGGCGGTGTCGAGAAAGTTCACGCCATGGTCACGCGCCATGTCGATCTGCGCATGGCCCTCGTCTTCAGTGTTCTGCTCGCCCCATGTCATGGTCCCGAGGCAGATGTTGCTGACCATGATGTCGGTCCTGCCAAGTCGGCGCATTTGAATGGGCATTCGGAACTCCCTGAAGTGTGACCGGATGGTGCCGGATGTGGGCAATGTGGCCCAACGTCCGAGCCGTTATCGTGGCCTTGATGCGGAATGGGACCGAGAACGGGCACCTTGCACGTCCTCTGGCGGACGCGAACATAGGCGTGGTCGGCGACGCGCTCAACCGGCTGCGGCGTTTCTCAGCAAACGTCGAGGGGGCGGACGCGGCGACGTGCCGCGCGGGTTGCTGCACGGCTCTTGAAAGACAGGGCCGGGCGTTCGACGAAGAACCAGGACAGCGTCGCCAGAGCGGCCGCCGTTGCAAAAACCCCAACGGCCATCAGCGGGGCGGGCATGTATTGCGTCAGCTTCGCCGAGAGGGCGAGATTCAGCACCGGCAGGTGATAAAGGTAAAGTCCGTAGCTGATGTCATTGCCGCGCAGGAGGCGGTTCGCCAGATGCGGCGCCGTATAGGCCGCTGACAACACAAAGCCGAAGAGCAGGAAGGCGTAAGGGGCGGTGATCGACCGACCGTTTATCGCGAGGCCCGGAAACAACGAGAAAAGCAGGACGATGCCGACATAGGCGGCGAGCCAATACCCGGCCCGGCCAACAAAGAATCGCGAAATCCGGCCCCAGTTGCGCTGGGCGATCACGCCGATGAGGAAAAAGCCGATCCATGGCAGGAAGCTGACATTGATCAGCTTGAAGGCCGTAATGTCGCTGCCGAACCACTGGACGATGAAGTATGAGTGGAAGGCGATGGCCGCAGCGGCGATGACGTAGATCACCATCCCGCCAAGCCGTGAAATCAGCGCATAGATGAGTGGGAGGGCAATGTAGAATTGGATCTCCACCGGAATGGTCCAGAGACTGCCGTTGAGGACGCCAAGGCCGAACGGACGAAGGAATTCCGGGTTGTAGAACTGCCCCATACTGAGGTGTGCGGCGATCCAGATCCAGAAATCCGCTTCGTGTATGGGTATCGGCACGAACAGCGCAGCCATGGCGAGCGACACGGCCAGACAAACCCAAAGCGCCGGAAAGATACGCAGCGCCCGGTTGCGCGCATACTTCCGGAGATCGCGTGAGCGTTCCCACGAGCCGGACACCAGAAACCCCGATACAAAGAAGAATATGGGAACGCCGGGGAAGATCGAAAGCAGGTCGCCCAGCCATCCGATGTCGATCCGGTCGTCGGCAACGTGGATGATTGCGACCTGTGCAGCCGCTGCCAGTCGAACGAGATCAAAGTTGTTCTGATATGTGGGCGGTTCGACTGCCATTGCCGAACCACTCCCCTGTTCAGCGAACAAAAACACTATGCGCGACCAACCTGCACACAAACTGTGTGAATTGAGAAAATCGCAAGTGCTTGTAAACATTAATACAAGATTAATGCAACCCATAATGCTGAGATTTGTTCCACATAGCTTTCCCGTGACCATTTGTTTGACTGTGTCGCAGACGTCGATCACCCCGTCAGGTCAGGTGACCTGCGGGCGACAGAGGAAGCGGAAACGTCAGGCATCCTGCCGCTTGCACAAGAGCGGGGCGGCGTTCGGTTTTGCTTGCGAAATGCGCGCGGAATAACAATATTAGGGACAATCTTGCCAGAGTGGCAGGGCTGCAAGTTAATCTTTGCCAGGTCTGAACCTTACGAGGATGACAATGAACGACTCCAACCGCGCCTACGCTCCCGCGCAGGGCCGGCCGGGCGATTTGGCGCTGAACCAGGGTCTGCGGACCTTTATGCTCGGCGTCTATTCGAAGCTCGCGCTGGGCCTGCTGCTGTCCGGCGTTCTCGCCTTTGTGGCCGGAACCGTGCCAGCCGTGACCAGCTTTGTGTTCGAAACACCCTTCCGCTACGTCGTGCAGTTTGGCCCGATCGCGCTGATCTTCATGTCGATGTTTGCCATGCGCAATCCGAGTCCACTCGGCTCGGCAGTGCTTTACTGGGCCATTGTGGCCCTGATCGGCCTCGGTCTCGGCGTCTGGGTCTATGCAGCGCAGACCGGCGCTGTGCTGGAAACGCGCGGCGGCCGCACGATGGCGGTGGACTTCATCACCATTGCCAAAGCCTTCCTGATCACCTCTTCGGCCTTCGGCGCTCTGTCGCTTTACGGCTACACGACCAAGCGCGATCTTGGTCCGATCGGGGTGTTCCTGCTGGTCGGCCTGTTTGGTGTGGTGGTGCTCGGCCTTGTGAGCCTGCTCTTCCCGCCGTCCGGCATGCTTGAGACCATCATCATGTTCGCCGTGCTGGCGCTTTCGGCGGGCCTTGTGGCCTGGGAAACCCAGACCCTGAAGGAAGGATATTTCCAGATGGCTGGCGATCAGCGCGGGCTGGCCGTGATGACGAACTGGGGTGCGCTGAACTTCTTCATCAGCTTCATCAACATGTTCCAGATCATCCTGTCTCTGCTGTCGTCACGCGACTAGTTGAATGGACTTTACCGAATGATTTCGCCCCGGCTGCCTTGCGGCCGGGGCGTTTTCGTCTCTGCCCCTGAAGCCTAAGTGCAAATTGCACGCGGGCTTGCTGTTGCGGCTTGACCTTTGGTGCCGGATCGGTTCGCTTCGGAACATGAGCGATCTCCACCTCCCCGATACCAGCCTTGCCCCCGTTCTCGCCGTTGCCGGCCTTTCGGTGTCGTTCCGCACGCCGGACGGCATTGTCAGCGCCGTTCGCGGCATCGACTTTGACGTGCGCGCCGGAGAATGCCTCGGCATTGTCGGCGAAAGCGGGTCCGGCAAGAGCCAGACCGCGCTGGCGATCATGGGCCTTCTGGCGGACAATGGCGAAACCGGCGGGTCGATCCGCTTTGCTGGCGAGGAAGTGCTTGGAGCGCCCGCAAAAGTCATGCGGCGGCTGCGCGGGGCCGAGATGTCGATGGTGTTCCAGGACCCGCTAACCTCGCTGACGCCGCACATGACGATCGGGGCGCAGCTTCGCGAAGTGCTGAAGGTGCACCAGGCACTGACCGGCGCGGCGGCAGACGAGGTGTGCGTGCGCTGGCTGGAGCGCGTGCGCATTCCCGAAGCGGCGCGGCGGATGGAGCAATTTCCGCATGAACTGTCCGGCGGTATGCGCCAGCGCGTGATGATCGCCCTCGCCATGCTTTGCGGGCCGAAACTGTTGATCGCCGACGAGCCGACCACGGCGCTTGACGTGACGGTTCAGGCGCAGGTGCTGGAACTGATGAACGAGTTGAAGCGCGAGACCGATGCCGGCGTCATGCTGATCACGCACGACATGGGCGTCGTTGCGAGGATGTGCGACCGGGTGATCGTCATGCGCTACGGTGAGATCGTCGAGCGCGGCAGTGTCGATGACATCTTCTACGCGCCGCAGCACGACTACACCAAGATGCTGCTGGAGGCCGTCCCCCGCATTGATCAGCCCGACCGCAAGGGTCGACCGGCATTGAGCCCGGCCCCGGCGGCCGATGTCCAGCCCATCCTTGTGGCGGATGAGGTGAAGGTCACTTTCCCGGTGCGGGTGAAGGGCGGACTGTTCGGGCATGTCCGGCCACTGCGCGCGGTGGATGGCGTGTCGTTCAGCCTCCGGCCGGGCGAAACCCTGGGCGTTGTCGGTGAGAGCGGCTGCGGCAAATCCACACTGGCGCGCGCCGTGCTCAAGCTGATCGAGCCGACCGGCGGGGCCGTCAGCTGGCTCGGCCGCGACATCACGGATGCGAGCCGTCAGGACATGCGCCGCCTGCGGGATGATCTGCAGATCGTGTTTCAGGACCCGCTGGCCAGCCTCGATCCGCGGATGACGGTTGGCGCCTCCATTGGTGAGCCGCTGACAGTGTTCGAGCCGTCTCTCGACAAGGCCGGGCGGGAGGCGCGGGTGCGCCAGATCATGCCGCGTGTCGGCCTCGACCCGGCGCTCATCAATCGGTATCCGCATGAGCTTTCCGGCGGCCAGAACCAGCGCGTTGGCATTGCCCGGGCGATGATCCTGCAGCCAAAGCTTGTTGTCTGCGACGAGGCGGTGTCGGCGCTCGATGTGTCTGTGCAGGCGCAGATCATCGATCTCCTGATCGAACTGCAGGCGGAATTCGGACTGGCGATGATCTTCATCAGCCATGACCTGGCGGTTGTCCGCGAGATCAGTCACCGCGTGATGGTCCTGTATCTTGGCCGTGTGGTCGAGGTTGCCGGCCGGGATGCCATCTATGAAGACGCCAGGCATCCTTACACGCGCGCGCTGATCGCCGCGGCGCCAGCGCCCGATCCGCGAAGTGAGAAGGCCCGCACGCACATCCTGCTCGAAGGTGACCTGCCCAGCCCGATGGACAGCCGCGCGGCGCTGCGCTTCCTGAAATCGAAGGTGGTCGATGATCCTGCGGCCGAGCAGTACAAAGCCCTGATGATCGAGGTTGGCAAAGGTCACTTCGTGGCTGAGCATGATGCATTCGGTGACCGTCCGGGGCTGGGCGGGGGCTGACGCAGCGTCAGAGGCCATGCTTCGAGGTTGCCGGACGCGCTTGTGTGGCGCATATCCGGTGCGAGCCGTCCGGCGCTGGTGTCGCGGTGCGAGCGGGAAACGCCGGACATGACCGAGACTGCGATCAATCCTGAAATCAGCAACCTGTCGCTTGAGCGTGCAGGCGTTCCCGTGCCCGAATTCATCGCGCTCGTTGCCGGACTGATGGCGCTGAATGCGCTGGCGATCGACGTGATGCTGCCGGCGCTCGGGCAGATCGGCGAAGCGCTCGGCGCGGCAACGGACAATGATGCCCAGCTTGTGGTGCTGGTCTACGTGCTCGGCTTTGGTATGCCGCAATTGGTCTTCGGACCGCTCTCGGACCGGTTCGGGCGCAAGCCGATCCTCTACGTTTCGCTGGTCGGCTACACGATTGCGGGCATTGGCTGCATGTTCTCGCAGACCTTCGAGCAGCTTCTGGTGTGGCGTTTCCTGCAAGGGCTGGCGGCGAGCGGCGGGCGGGTGGTGGCGGCGTCGATGGTGCGCGACATCTATGCCGGGCGGGGCATGGCGCGGATCATGTCACTGGTGATGACGGTGTTCATGGTGGTGCCGATCCTTGCGCCCGGCATCGGCGCGCTCGTCTTGCTCGTGGCGCCCTGGGAGGCGACATTCGGCGTGCTGGTGGCCGGTAGCGTCGGCATGTTCGTGTGGACGGCGCTGAGGCTGAAGGAGACCTTGCCGCCCGCAAACCGGGGTAAGCTTTCCGGGCGTTTCCTCTTGCAGGCCTACCGGGAGATACTGACAACCCGGGTGACGATCGGCTACATGCTGGCCAGCGGCGTGATTTTCGGGGCGCTGTTCAGCTTCATCGCTTCCTCGCCGCAGGTGTTTGGCGATGTCTTTCATGTCGGCGCAAGCTTCCCGCTCTGGTTTGGCGGCATAGCGCTCTCCATGTCGGCGATGACGTTTCTCAACTCCCGGCTGGTCGAGAAAGTCGGCATGCGATGGATGTCGCACACCGCGCTGTTCGGCTTTATCGGGTTCGCCACTCTGGCGCTGGCGGGCATGATGTTCGTCGGTGAGGAGATCTGGCTGTTCTACCCGCTTTTCGCCATCACATTCGGCTTTTTCGGCCTGCTTGGCGCGAATTTCAACGCGCTGGCGATGGAGCCGCTCGGGCGCATTGCGGGGATTGGCTCTGCCGTTCACGGCTTCCTGACGACGACTTTGGCGGGCTTTATCGGCGGCCAGATTGCGGGTCGTTTCGATGGCACGACCATTCCGATCCTCGAAGGCTTTGTCGCGCTGGGTTTGCTGACGCTGGCGATTGTTCTGGTGACGGAGAAAGGGCGGCTGTTCTCCAGCCGCTGACGATGCCGGGGTTCACCTGGTGGGCAAGGGTCAAACCTTGCGGGCGCTGCGGCGGGTGGCAGCGGTCGCGACGGGGCGGACCTGCGTTTCGAGATGATCGATGATCCGCCCGGCAATGTCGCGTCCGGTTGCGCCCTCTATGCCCTCAAGGCCGGGGGAGGAATTCACCTCCAGCACCTTCGGGCCTTCAGATGACTGCAGGATGTCAACGCCGGCCACTTCAAGACCCATGGCGCGGGCGGCTTTGACGGCGGTGGCGCGCTCCTCCGGTGACAGGCGGATGGGTTCGGCCCTGCCGCCGCGATGAAGGTTGGAACGGAACTCGCCCTTTTCGGCGACGCGCCGCATCGCCCCGACGATCCGTCCGCCAACGATGAAGGCGCGCACGTCCGAACCGGCCGCTTCGCGCACGAATTGCTGGACGAGGAAATTGGCGCGAAGACCGCGAAAGGCGTCGATCAGGCTCTCGGCGGCCTTGCGCGTCTCGGCGAGGATCACGCCGCGGCCTTGCGAGCTTTCCAGCAGCTTGACCACCACCGGCGCTTCACCGGCAAGGGCGATGAGATCCTTTGTGTCCTTGGGCGAGGCGGCGAAGGCGGTCGTCGGCATTTCCACACCGGCGGCGGCAAGGAGCTGGTGGGCGAGCAGCTTGTCACGCGAGCGGCCGATGGAATCGGCGCTGTTGAGCGTGTAGGCGCCCATGGTCTGAAACTGACGCAGCACGGCCATGCCGTAGAAAGTCACTCCGGCCCCGATGCGCGGAATGATGGCGTCGAAGCGCTCCAGAGAGCGGCCATCATAGTGCACTTCAGGGTGGCGCGCGTCGATCTTCATGTAGCAGCGTGTGGTGTCGATGGCCTCGATGATGTGGCCGCGCGCGTGGGCGGCCTCGATCAGGCGGCGGGAGGAATAGTTTGCAGGCTCCATGGTGAGCAGCGCGATGCGAAGCGGCCGACGCACCGGTTTTCGCCGGGGGGCCGCATCATAGGCTTCATAGCCGAGCTGCGGTTGGCAAAACGAGAGGTTCGGCGCGACCACCATGTCGTCGGACGTCGCAGACCGGCCGAGCAGCATGCGGTAATTCATGTTCTCGCGATTGGTCAGGGTCAGCTCGATCGGCCAGGTCCGCCCGCCAATCGCCACTTCGGTGGAAATGACGTAGCGCAGTTCGCTTTCGCCATTCGACGAGGTGATCTCGCGCCGGTCCACGACGGGCGCAGAGCAAGTCAGTTCCAGTCCCGGATCGGCCGGATTGGGGGCGATCATGAAGCGGATCTGAGGGTTGGAGGCCGGGCCAAAAGGCTCGATGGAGACGGCGTGCAGTGCGGATGTGCGCGCACCGGTGTCCACCTTGGCCTTGATCGCGGGAAGTCCGAGCCCGGGAAGCGCCAGCCACTCTTCCCACCCCAATGTGAAACGCTTGCCGGTGGTCACGGGGCGGGCGCAGCAAACTTGCTGGTGATGAAACTGAGACCAAGGAAGGGGGCAAGGACGAGGAGCGAGACCCACACCGTTCCGAGGACAAGGCCGAGGAGAACGAGCAGGCCGTCCCGCGCCATCAGGCCGAAGGCGGCGATGGCGATCGCGATGCCGGGCGTCGTGTTGGTCAGGGGTAGCGGAACCATGATGGAAAGGCAGAAAATGCAGAAGATCGCACCGACCATGCGCTCCATCACCGGGCCGGACAGGAAGGCCAGGCGCGGGGCCGTGAAGCGCTCAAGCCAGCCAAACCACTTGCGCCCCCCTTTGGCCATGCGTTCGAGATTGGCGCGGGAGATCATCCGCGCGGCCAGCTTCTTCGGCATCCACGGCTGCTTGCGGCCCATCATCATCTGAAACGACAGAATCAGCATGGGAACAGCGACGATCTGCGGCACACCGTACAGGAACGGAATGCAAACCGGCAGGGCGAGGGCGAAAAGGATTGTGCCGAACGCCTTCTCGTCGAGTTGAGCCATCATCGCGTTCAGGGACAATCCCTCCTCCGGCGCAGCAGCGGCCATGGCCTCAATGGCCTGGAGAAGGTTTCGTGGTCCCTTGTGCGCTTCGGCGGGCGATGTGTCGATCATCTCGGTCATGAGCGGCGGTTTAGCCTTGTTTCGTGTCAGCGTCGAGACAGCCTGCACGCAATCACAGTTCGCACTGGAAAGACGGCCGCGCGGAAAGACGGAGAGGCGGCTCTACTCGCGGAAGGTGCGGGAGATGGAGTCGCGCAGGGGCTTGGTCAGGTAGGACAGGGCGTTGCGGGTCTCGGTCTGCATCATCGCCTCGACGGGCATGCCGGGCACGAGTTCGAGACCCTTGCCGGCAAAGGCGTCGCTCGGCCATTCCACCGTGACTTCGTAATAGGGAATGCCGGTCATCTCGTCGCGGGCGGCATCGCCGGAAATCGTCATGACACGGCCTTCGATCTCCGGTGTTTCGCGGGCGCTGAAGGCCGAAAACCGAAGCCGGGCAACCTGTCCGATGGCGATCTTGTCAATGTCTTGTGGCTGGATGCGAACAAGCGCGACGAGCCGGTCATCGCGCGGCACGATGTGCATGATCGGATCGCCCGACCGGATCACGCCGCCGACCGTGTAAGTGCGTACACCGAACACCATGCCAGAGCGCGGCGCGCGAATTTCCAGTCGGTCGAGCCGGTCGCGCGCGGCGGCGCGTTCCTGCAGCAGCGAGGCCAGTTCGGTCTGCACCTCGCTGAGTTCGGTAATCACCTGTTCGCGGACGCCCTCGGTGAGGCTGAGGCGCTGGAGCTGGGTTTCGCCGACCTGCACCTGCGTCGCCGCAATCTCTGCGCGCAGCGATTCGGCCTGGCCGCGCAGTTCAGACTGCTCGCGCTCAAGCGCAAGAAGGCGCGGGCGCGGTGTCAGCCCTTTTTCGAGAAGGGCGCTCAGGTCTTTCAGTTCCTCAGTAATGATTTCGGCCTGGCGTGTCTTGGCGGCGACTTCAGCGCCCAGACCTTCGATGCGGCGTTCCAGCTGGCTGGTCTTCTGGGTGAGGATTGAAAGCTCCGTGCGCCGGGCGTTGGCGCGGGCCTCAAGCAATGCGGCCTGGCTTCGCAGCGTGTCGGCGAGGACATCGCTTTCGGCAAGGTCGGCGGTGAGGGCTCGGGGCGCAAGCACGGTTTCCCCGTCGCGCTCCGCCTTCAGCCGGGCTTCGCGGGCCACAAGGTCGACGATCCGCGCGTCAAGGCTGGCGAGTTGGGCTTCGATGGCGGTGCCGTCGAGACGGATGAGGAGATCGCCCTCCTCGACCTGACTGCCCTCTGTGACGTCGATTTCGGAGACGATGCCGCCTTCAAGGTGCTGGATCGCCTTGTGGCGGCTTTCCACCGTGACCTGACCGGGTGCCATCACGGCCCCCTCGAACGGGGCAAAGACGGACCAGACGGTCAGGCCGCCGAACACGAACACGATGACAAGCCAGCCAAGGAGGAAGAAGCCCGCGCCGCTGGCTCTCTTTCGGGCGCGCTTTTCGGGATCAGCCATTCTGGTTCTCCTTGCGCACCACGGCGACATGCGGCGCACCGCCGGCGACGGACTGGCGGCCTTGCGATCCTGCGAGGCGGGCCAGGATCTCATCCCTCGGTCCGTCCAGCTTGATCTCGCCGGCCTCGATGACGACGAGCCGGTTGCAGTGGAGGATGGCGGCCGGGCGGTGGGCGATGACGAGCACGGTCGCGCCGGTGGACTTCAGCCCGGCAATCGCGGACTGGAGCGCCATATCACCGTCATGGTCGAGATTGGCGTTTGGTTCGTCAAGCACCACCAGACGCGGCTGGCCGTAGAGCGCGCGGGCGAGACCAACGCGCTGGCGCTGTCCGGCGGAGAGATACGCGCCGCCCTCACCGATCGGGGCGTCATAGGCGCCCGGTATGCGAAGGATGAGGTCGTGGCAGCCCGCAGCGACGGCGGCGCTGATGATGGCTTCCGGCGTGGCGTCAGGATCGAAGCGGCTGATGTTTTCGCGGATCGTGCCGGAGAACAGGTCGACCTGTTGCGGCAGGTAGCCGATCTGCTGGCCGAGGCGATCGGAGGTGAACGCGGAAATCTCGGCGCCGTCGAGGCGGACCTTGCCCGATGCGACCGGCCATGCGCCGGTGATCACCCGCGCAAGCGAGGACTTGCCGGAGGCCGACGGCCCGATCACGCCAATGATTTCGCCGGGCGCAATTTCGAGGCTAAGCCGTTTGAGGACGGTTGCGCGCGAGCCGGGAGGGGCCGCGATGACGCTGCTCAGGCTGACGGCGCCGGTGATCGGGGGAAGCTCCATCGGCGGCCGCTTTGTGCCGGCCTCGGCCAAAGCCTCCTTGAGTGAGGCCCATGATGCGCGCGCTTGCACGATGCTGCGCCATTGGCCGACAATCTGCTCGATCGGCGCGATGGCCCGGCCCATCAGGATGGATGCGGCGACCATCGAGCCGGGCGACGACTGTTGCTCAATGGCGAGCCAGGCGCCGAGACCGAGAATGCCGGACTGAAGCAGCAGGCGGAAGGCCTTGGTGGTGGAGGTGAAGAAGCCCAGCGAGGTGCCCGACCGCGTCAGCGCGCCATCGGATGTCTCGAATTGTTCGCGCCAGCGACCGGCGAGACGCGACTTCATCCCGAGCGCGAATATCACCTCGGCATTGCGCATCATCTCGCCGACGCGGGCATTGGCGCGGCGCTCCTCGGTCTCGGCGGTTGCCAGCGCGCGCTGGTTCATCGCCTGATTGAGGACAGCCAGCACATAAAGGATCAGGCCGCCCGCCATCGCCCAGACGCCGAAAGCCCAATGCAGCATGAAAAGCACGGCAAAGAAGATCGGCGCGAAAGGCAGATCGAAGGCGGATGCCAGCGCCGGGCTTCCCATGAAACGGCGCACGGTGCGCAGGTCGCGAAGGGCCTGATCGCTCGACTGGCCGGGTTTCGACAGATTGTGTTCAAACGCGGCGTCGAGGGAGAGATCTGACAGGTCGGCCTCAAACCGCGAGGCTGCAACCGAGAAGATCGACTGCCGCGCCCACTCCAGCAGGCCGAGCATGGCATACAGCACCGCAACGAGCACGGTCAGGCCAATCAGGGTCGGGATGGACTGGCTCGCCAGCACACGATCATAGACCTGCAGCATGTAGAGCGGCCCGGTCAGCATCAGAAGGTTCAGGAACAGGCTGAACACGGCGAGACCGACAAATGTCATGCGCAGGCGGCGCATCGCCGTCGAGGGAGCGCTCTGCTGTCCGCCATTTCCGGATTTCGCGGCCATGCTTTTCCCGTGTGTCCTGTTCTGCGACATGTCCGCCGCGCGGCGAGCGCTCGGGCTGCCATGTCTGCCCCAAGATATAGCTGTCTGAGGGCATGAAGTCGATGCGAGCGCCTGCCAGCGCGTTTGATGATCAGGCTATGGCACAGAAGGGTGAGGGATGGGTTGACGGCCGGGGGAAGACTTTTCGCATCGCCATGCCGATTGACGGGCGGAGGGGAGGTGGATCATAAGGGCGTCGCAGCCGGGTGACCCGGCCCCTGTGGCGGAATTGGTAGACGCGACGGACTCAAAATCCGTTTTCCGTGAGGAAGTGCCCGTTCGAGTCGGGCCAGGGGCACCATTTTTGTTTGTTTCCGTATCGCGGCTTTGCCGCTCACATGAAACGCGCTCAGGGCTGGGGTTTGGTGCAGGCGTTTCAGCGCGACCGGACGCCGGGACCGGTCATGCCTTCACGGCGCGCCGAACCGGACTAACCTTTCCCCCGATCGGGCAGATGTCCGGACGTTGTTTTGGCGGGAGACCAGCATGGCAGGCTTTGTAACACCGGCGCGGGCCATTGTGGTCGGCGCTTCGGGCGGCATTGGCGGGGCATTGGTGGAGGTGCTGGCAGCTCGCGATGACATTTCAGGCGTGATCGCCCTGTCGCGTTCAGGACGGGCGCCGAAGGGCGAGAAGATCGTTGCCGGGCCACCGATCGACATGACCGATCCCGAAAGCATCGCCGCGGCGTTTGCAGCAGTGGGGCCGGCAGGCGGCGAGGTCAGGCTGGTGATCGTGGCGAGCGGGCTACTATCGGATGGCGAGGCGCTCCAGCCCGAAAAGAGTTATCGTCATCAAAGCCTTGAGGCATTCCGGCGGGTGTTCGATGTCAACACGTTCGGGCCTGCGCTGGTTGCAGGGCAGGCCTTCGACCTCATGCCGCGTCAGGGGCGGGCGATCTTTGCGGCCTTGTCGGCGCGTGTCGGCTCGATTTCAGACAACAGGCTGGGTGGCTGGCATGCCTATCGTGCGTCGAAGGCGGCGCTGAACATGCTGATTCGCAATTATGCGATCGAGCAGGGGCGCAAGAACAGCGCGTTCATCGCGGTCGGCCTGCACCCCGGCACGGTGGACACGGGGCTCTCCAGGCCGTTCCAGGGCGCGGCAAAGCGGATATTCACGCCGCAGGAGAGCGCGTCGCACCTCGTCGATGTGATCGCCGGGCTAAAGGCTTCAGACAGCGGCGGTGTGTTCGACTGGGACGGGGAAGCCGTTCCGGCCTGATGGCCCTTGCGTGGCAGTTTGAGGGCGGCGCAGGCGGCGCAGGGGTTCAGCGCGGGGGAATGGCTGTGTTCACCATAACATCCTCGGCGTCGTAAAAGGCTCCGCCTTGCGGCTTGTCGCCCCGGCCGATGAGAATGCCGAGCGATACGGTGGTCGTCGACGAACCGCCGAGCGGCAGGCCGATCCCGACGCCGACGCCTGACGACACCCGGCCCGATCCGCCGCCGACGCCAATGCCGACGGATGTCGACGGCCCTCGCCGGCCACCGCGATCGTCGACGGTGCTGCCGGTCACCTCGAACCACTGGCCACCTTCGGCAATCGTCAATTCTGCCGCGCGGCGCAGCGCCCACGTTTCTGCGGTGGCACTGTCATTTGCGGTGTAGGTGACATTGTAGCGCCCGGTCTCGATACGCTGTTCGGAGAATCCAGCGCCGTTGCCGCCCGCCGGACCGTAGGCGGCAGGGACGCCAGCGCAGGCAGCCGAGAGCAAAAGTGCAGCGAAAACGGACGCGGCGAGGGTGTTTCGGGGGTAACGAAGGGTCATTCTGGCCTCCATGGCGCAGTCCTTGCAGACGTGCCTGCAGTTCAAACTGTAGCTTCGATCCCGCCGAAACGAAAGGCGCTGTCGCCCCTTGCGAGAGAAGTTCGCGCGCGGGTGGATCGACCTCGCGGTGAAATTTGCACAAGCGTGACATGTGGAGTGGTTGCGCACGGCAATGAAAGTGCGATATTGCGCCTCGTCCAGATGGAAATTTTTCAGCATGAATCTCACGATTACCAGCTTCGCCGGTCTTGGCCCTCTCGCTGACAGCCTTCGGGCGGAGGCGGCGTCGGCGCCTGTTCTCGGCAGCATTGGCCTGTTCGCAGTTGCAGCCATCTTGCTCCTCATTGTGCTGTTTGCCCTGAAATGGCTGATCGTGGAGACGGGGCGACTGCTCTGGAGCCAGCGCGCCCGCCGGCTGAAGAAGGCCCGCAAGCCCGGCTATTTCATGCTGGTGGCACCGTTTGCCGGTCCGCATTCCCAGAAGGCGCAGGCCTTCACTGAGGCGGCGCTCGCGACGCATGTGACGGCTTTCTCCTTTTCGACCCCGCACGAGGTGCATGCGACCGGACGCGCCCTGTCGGCGCGCGACAAGATCGAATCAGCGCGGGCGCTGATGGTCACCTCCGAGGCCGATCTGGTGCTCTGGGGGGAGACGCTGAGCGGCCGCGAACAGAAGGGCATGCGCCTTGAGGGGCTTGCACGTCAGGCGGGTGGTTCGGCCATGGATGCACGCCATTTTGCCTTCGTGCTGCCGGGCGACATGGCGACCAATGGCGCCGACATGTCGCGCCTCCTGGCCTATATTGCCGTCAGGCAGGTCCAGCCCGCGCTCGGGCGGCCGGAGGATTTCCGTTCTGACAAGCTGGAGCCGATCGCGCGCCGGATGGGGCTTCTGATCGAGGCGTATCGCGGGTCGCGCCCATTGCCGGCGCTGCGCCAACTGCAGGACGATTATGCGTCGGCTGCGCTGCACATTGGCGAGAGCCTGCCGGACAAGACATGGCTGGAGGCGGCCTGCCGGGCCTTTGAGGCGATCCTTGCCGGTGGCCGCGCCGGTGACGCCGACCGCTGGGTCAACGCCAAACTCGGCCTTGGCCGGGGACTGTTGTCGCTGGCTGAGATGCGTTTCGACCCCGTGCGGGTGCAGGAGGGCACGGCCCATATTCGCAGCGCGCTCGACGTTCTGCGCGGGCACGCCAAGCTGCGCGCCGCCGATCAGGGCATTGCGGCGCTGCGCAAGGCCGAACGGATGATGGAAAACCGTCGCCGCTTCTCCATCACCTGGCCGGTCTGAGGACGGCTGAGATCTGAGAAACGCCTCGTCAGGCGCTTCAGGGATGTTGCGAGGGGAATGGTCCGGCCTTTGACAGGCTGGACGTGACGGGATGGCCAAGTGCGCCCGACAGCCAGTGCGCCGTGTCGATCATCCTGCCAAGATCGATGCCCGTCGGGTATCCCGCCCGCTCCAGCATGTAGACCACGTCTTCGGTGGCGACATTGCCGGTCGCGGCCGGAGCGAACGGGCAGCCGCCAATGCCGCCGCAGCTTGAATCCACAATGTCGACGCCGACCTCGACGGCCGCATAGATGTTGGCGAGCGCTGCGCCGCGTGTGTCATGGAAATGCACCCGCAGAGCAATGTCGGGCGCGTCCAGGCGGACGCGCTCGATCAGGCTGCGCGTCTGCCACGGGGTTGCGACGCCGATCGTGTCGCCAAGGGCAAGCTCGTGCGCTCCGGCGCGCTGGGCCTGCGCGGCGAGGTTGGCCACGATGGCCGAAGACACTTCGCCGTCATACGGGTCGCCGAAAGCTACTGAAATCGTTGCCGAAAGCGGGATGCCGGCTTCATGGACGAGTGGGGCGCAGCTGGCCAGCGCGTCTGCGCTCTCCTGCGGTGACATGCCCTGATTGCGCAAGCCGAAGCCCGGCGATGCGACCATCACGAAATTCACCTCGTCTGCGCCCGCGTCGATCGCGCGCCGCACACCCTTTTCGTTCAGCGCCAGGGCGATGAACAGGCCGCCCCGCCCACGCGGAAGGGCGCGGAACACATCGCCGCTATCGGCCATCTTCGGCACGGCGCGCGGGCTGACGAAGCTGCCGGCTTCCATCCGCTTCACGCCGCAGCCGATCAGGCGGTCGATGAATTCAAGCTTTTGCTGCGTCGACAGATCGCCCGGATCGTTCTGCAGGCCGTCGCGCGGGCCAACTTCGACAATGTGTATCGGCCGGGTCATGGGCAGTCCTCGATGCGCAGGGCGACGAACAGGACGGGGTTGCCGTTGGAATAATTCAGGGCGGGCCGGGGGGATGAGGCGGAGGTGCAGCGTCCGAGCGCTCCGGCCTCGGCGGTCAGCGTCTGCAGCGCAGCGGCGCCGGCCTCATCCTCGATATTGATCAGGAAGGCGGTGACAGGCTCGATCCGGTTGCCATCCTGCACGGCCATCACGGTTTGCGGGGGGATGGTGGTGTCGGTGCCGGTGGTGAAGACGAATGAGGGTTCGGCGTAGCCAATGGCGCGAACGCGTTCAGGGGCAGGGCGGCCGGCGCAGGTCCCGGGATTGCCGCGGGGCAGGGCGCACACGTCCGCAAGGGCGAGGCGTGCCGTCACGGTCGGCTGCATCCAGACCTGGGTCGGCAAAAAATCCTCGCGCAGATGGTGGCCGAGAACAACGCTGGTGATGACGGCTGCACCGATCATCGGGCCAATTCGGCGCATGGCCGCGAGAATGAGCGTCACGGCTCCGGCAAGGAAGGCCAGCCAGAGCAGGATGAGCGGGTGCTGGCTTGCTGCCATCCACTGAGACACAACGTCGGCGGCGTTCAGGCTGGAGAAATCTCCGGCGGGCTCCTGCATGAGCTGCGCCGTGCCCCAGGGCGACGCGATCCAGGCCAGCACACCGGCTGCGACCGCGAAGATCAGCGCCGACAGCGCG
>JBGSUF010000374.1:0-1970 GCA_041736285.1 Hyphomonadaceae bacterium
GCTGACGCTGGCGCGGGCCGTGGCGAGCTTTACCGGGATGGCGGCCGCGGCAAAAGGGCTCGACATCAACCGCATGAACGAGCCGATGCCGGACGGGCCGGTTGCGATGGAGGTGATTTCCGGCGCGCTGTTTCTGGCTGACCGCGAGGGCTATCTCGGCACGCTTGGCGGGTTTGACGAGGGGTATTTCGTGCATGTCGAGGACATCGACATCTGCCGTCGGGCGCGGGAGGCCGGAGGGGCGGTGGTGTTCACCCCGCATGCCGCCGCGCTTCACTACGGCTCAACCTCGCAGGCACCGCGCATGAAGGTGGAAGCCTACAAGGCGGAGGGCATGATCCGATACTTCCGCAAGTTTGCCCGCGGGGCGGCCGAGCACGCAGCAATCGCCATGGCGACGCCGGCGCTACGGATGGCGGTGCTGCTGCGGGCCCGCCTTCAGGGGGCAGACCCGCATGCAGACAGGCCGGATGACGATCAACCCGTGACGCCAACCCCGATCGGGCAGGACACGCCCGTGCCGCCGATACCGCAATAACCGTTCGGGTTTTTCGCCAGGTATTGCTGGTGATATTCTTCGGCGTAGTAGAACGGACCGGCCGGGCGGATTTCGGTCGTTATGGCGCGGGTTTGGCCGGCCTGCATCAGCGCGGCCTGATAGCCGGTCATGCTGGAATTGGCCGCGTCGGACTGGGCGTTGGAGAGGGTGTAGATAGCCGAGCGGTATTGCGTGCCGGTGTCATTGCCCTGACGCATGCCTTGTGTCGGATCATGGTTTTCCCAGAACGCCTTCAGGAGTTCGCCATAGCTGGTGCGGGCGGGGTCGAAGATGACACGGACAAGTTCGGTGTGGCCGGTGCGACCGGAGCAGACCTCCTCATAGGTCGGGTTCGGGGTGATGCCGCCGCCATAGCCTGCCGCGGTGATCCAGACGCCCGGCAGCTTCCAGAAGATGCGTTCGACGCCCCAGAAACAGCCCATGCCGAATTGCGCTTCCTCGAAGCCTTCCGGGAAGGGGGGCTTGAGCGGGCGGTCGGTGATGAAATGCTCCACAGCCGTGCGGATGGGCGTGTCCCGTCCTGAAAGGGCGGTGTCGAGCGTCGGAAGCGCGGTCGGTTTTGCTGACATGTGTTCTGGCTCCGGGGGCTTGAGGTTTGTGTGTGAAAGATATGGGAAGGCGGCGACCGGTTTGCCAATGCTTGCGTTCCGGACCCGTTGCAAAGCGACGCTTGCAAGGCGGTGCTGCTTCTGTTAGTTCCGCGCGCTCCGGCGTTGGTTGGACTTATGCTGGTGAGGTGGCCGAGTGGTCGAAGGCGCACGCCTGGAACGCGTGTAGGCGGGAAACTGTCTCCAGGGTTCGAATCCCTGTCTCACCGCCACGTCCTCGCTCGCGGCAGATCGCTTCTCGATAGCTTCCGGACGGGCGGGCTTGCGCCTTTGGCCTTGCGCCTTTCGCCCTTTGTCCCTTCGTCTTGCGCATTCCGGGCGTCGATTTGCGGTTGTCGTCAGTGGAAGTTGCGACCCGGCGGAATGATGCGGACATTGCGCGGGTGCATGGGCTGCGGGGCTTGCGCGGCGGAGCGGCGCTCGGGGCCAGAGCGCCCTGAAATGGGGCGGCGGACCTCGTCAGCGCGGTCGAGGGCGTGTTTCAGGGGATCGTTGATGGCGCTTTCGCTGAGGGTGTCGAGGTCGCCGGTGCGGTCAATGAGCTGTTCGGCAACGATGTGAGTGATGTTGTCGGAGGACTGGACGCGGCCCCTGATGATGAGCACGCGCGCGCCCATCACCACCGGGCGGAAGCGGGCGAAGACATTCGGCCAGACGATGAGGTTGGCGATGCCGCTCTCGTCCTCGATGGTGATGAAGCAGACGCCATTGGCAGAGCCGGGGCGCTGGCGGACCAGCACAATGCCCGCCACCTGCACCCGCGCGCCGCTCGGCCGGGCGTTGGCCGCGTGCGTGGTCAGCAC
>JBGSUF010000232.1:0-6241 GCA_041736285.1 Hyphomonadaceae bacterium
GGCGACCGGGCCGCAGCGGCTGCGGTCGGCGGCGGCGAGGATTTCACCGATCCAGCGAGGCGGCCGTTGCCCGCGCCCAACCTCGACGAGCGAGCCGACAATGGACCGCACCTGGCGGTGGAGAAAGCTCGGCGCGCTGCAGGTGATGTCGATACGCTCGCCGACGCGGGAGATGTCGATGGCGGTCAGCGTGCGCATCGGACTGTCGGCCTGGCATTCGGTGTCGCGAAACGTTGAAAAGTCGTGGTGGCCGAGAAGCGCCTGCGCCGCCGTGTGCATCACGCCCGCATCGAGCGCCTGCGCCACCCGCCAGCCAAGGCCGCGCAACAAAGCCAGATCGGCCCTGCGATTGAAGATTATGTAGCGATAATGGCGCGCTTTGGCGTCGAACCGCGCTTCGAAATCGTCCGGCATGCTGCGCGCGATGAGAACGCTGACCGGGGCAGGGCGGAGGTGGAAATTCAGCGCCGCCGCCAGCTTGTCGCCGCGAATCTGACGGGGGATGTCGACATGGGCGACCTGGCCGGAGGCGTGGACGCCGGCATCGGTGCGCCCGGCGGCGTGAACGGTCGGGGCATTCCCGTCATTCAGCGCCGCCAGCGCCTCTTCGAGGGCGGCCTGCACGGTCGGCTGTCCGGCCTGCCTTTGCCAGCCGGAAAACGGCGCGCCGTCATATTCGATGAGAAGGGCATAGCGCGCCATGCTTGGGTCCTGGTCGGTGTGGCTTGCCCGGCATCCGCTCAGGACAGGAGGGTGCCGGAGAGGATGGGGTTTCCGCGCTGGAAATCTGCCGCGCTCACAGGGCCGCGCCCCGGTCGCTGGAGCCGCGTGATGCGGACCGCGCCCGAGCCGCAGGCAATGGTGAGGCCAACGTCTGGACCAGCGTCCAGGACAGTGCCGGGACGGGACGGGTCTGATGGGGCTTGTGCAACTTCCGACATCAGTGCCTTGATTCGTATGGCTTCTGTCTCGCCGGGAGGCTGCCAAAGGAAATAGGCGCCGGGAGAGGGCGAGAGGCCGCGAATCTGAGCGTCAATGGCCTCGGCCGGCCGGTCCCAGTCGATCGGCTGGTCAGCGGCCGTGATCTTGTGGGCATAGGTGACACCCTGATCCGGCTGCGGCCGCGCGGGCAGGCTGGCGCGTTCCAGCGCTGCAAGGGCGCGAGGCAGGAGGTCGGCGCCGATGCGGGCGAGACGGTCGTGCAGCGTCTGCGCCGTATCGCGCGCGGTGATCGGCGTCGTTTCCGACATCAGGACGGGGCCGGTGTCCAGCCCCGCCTCCATCTGCATCACCTGCACGGCCGTCTCCGTATCACCGGCCATGATGGCGCGCTGGATCGGCGCTGCACCGCGCCACCGCGGCAGGCGCGAACCATGCAGGTTGATGCAGCCAAGGCGCGGCGCATCCAGCACGCCCTGCGGCAGGATAAGCCCGTAGGCAACCACCACGGCAAGATCGAGATCAAGGGCCGCAAACTCATCCTGACGGGCGGATTTCCTGAGCGAAAGGGGCGTGCGCACCGCGAGGCCCTGCGCGCTCGCAATGCTGTGCACCGGAGTCGGGCGCAGCGTCTTTCCGCGTCCGGCGGGGCGCGGCGGCTGGGTGTAGACGCAGGCAACCTCATGGCCGGCCGAAAGGATTTCGGCGAGGGCCGGAACGGCGAAGTCCGGCGATCCCATGAAGGCAAGGCGCAAGGGCATGGTCCACTCCGTGGCGGGGCGCCGCAGCGCCGGATCCTGGTGCCCCCCTGTTGGCGCGCAGGCCCGGTCCCGTCAAGCGGCAGACAACGCCAATCGCGATGAACAAGGGCGAAGGGGTGACGCACAAGCCGCGAAAATCAGGCCGCGTCGCTGGCCTTAAGCCGCTTGGCCTTTCGCACCTTGTTCACGGCGCGCTCGCGCTTGAGGCGCGACAAATGGTCGATGAACAAAGTGCCCTCAAGGTGATCCATCTCATGCTGGATGCAGACCGCGTAGAGACCTTCTGCCCATTCCTCAACAAGATTGCCGTCGTAATCGAGATAACGCAGGCGGCAGCGAACAGGGCGCTCGACCTCGTCGAAAACGTCCGGGACCGACAGGCAGCCTTCTTCATAAGGGGCCGTATCCCCGACGATTTCCAGAATTTCAGGATTGATGAAATATCTCGGTTTTCGCTCCGCGTCGTCCGCAGACAGGTCCATGACGATCACCCGCAGCGGCACACCCACCTGTATCGCGGCCAGGCCAATGCCGGGCGCGTCATACATGGTCTCCAGCATGTCATCCATGAGCGCGCGAATGTCGCCGGTGACGCCGCCTTCGACGGGTTTCGACACTTGCTTCAGCCGCGGATCCGGCACGGTTATGATTTCTCGAACTGCCATGATGTGGAAATAATATCGTGTCGCAGCAGCGTCAATGCGCGTCTATTGCGCAGCCTCATCATCCGCCTCCTCTCGTAGGTCGAGGCGAAGCTCCCCGCCCGCAACCAGCGCGCGGGATGTCTCCTCCACCGGCAGCAGATCAGGGATCGGCTTTGCACCGGACTGCGAGATCTGCAGGGTCTCGAAACGGCGGGCCTTGGACAGGACATTGCGCTCAAGCGAACCCACGAAGCTGTTATAGGCGCCGACCGATTGGCCGAGTGTCCGGCCGAGCCGTTCCACATGGCCTCCCATCACCGTCAACGCATCGTAGAGTTGCCGCCCGAGATCGGCCGCCTCACGCGCATTGTGGGCCGCTTCTTCCTGGCGCCAGCCATAGGCGACGGCCTTTGCGAGCGCGATCAGCGTCGAAGGCGTCACAATCAGTACCTTCTTTCTTGCCGCAAAATCAAACAGGTCTCGGTCGGCCTCCAGCGCGCCGGAATAGAATTGCTCTCCGGGGACATACATTGCGACGAAATCCACCCGGTCCTCGAAATCGCGCCAGTATTCCTTGGCCGAAAGTCGCCTGATATTGTCCCGCATCTTGCGCGCGTGCTCGGCAAGGTGAGCGGCGCGCACCTCCGGCCGTTGTTCTCCTGCCGCCTGCAGGAAGTCGTCAACCGACACCTTGGCGTCGATGACGATCTGCCGGCCACCGGGCATGCGGATGATGACGTCCGGGCGCAGCCGCCCACGGTCTGTCCGGTCTTCGCTCTGCTCGACAAAATCCGCATGCGCCGACATGCCCGACAATTCCAGCACGTTGCGCAGGCTTTCCTCGCCCCAGCTCCCGCCGCCCCGCGGCGCTGACAGGGCCGAGACGAGTTTCCCCGTTGCGTCGGAATGGCGAACAAGACCCTCCTGTATCGACTTGATCTGCTCGTCGAGTGAGGACTTGTGCTCGGTGCGGACTTTCTCAATGTCATCAACGCGCTTGCGGAACTCGGCGAATGTCTGGCCGATCGGCTCCATCAGTTTTTCGAGGTCGCCCTTCGCGCCGACCTTGTGGGCCTCGAAGGTCTGATTGGCGAGCTGGAGAAACTGGCTTGATGCCCGCTGCATGACACCCTGTGCCAATTCGCCGAACCGCCGGTCATCCTCTTCCCGCCTTGCCTCAGCCACGGCGAGCATCCGGCGAGCCTCATCCGCCAGGATACGCTGGGTCTCAAGCTCGGCCGTGCGAGCGTCCAGGTCCAGCAACAAACGGTCGCTCTCACGCCCCTCGGCGCGCAACTCCGCTTCCAGAGCCGCCCGTTCCTCCCGGGTTGTCGACCGCAGCCAGAACAGCGCGGCCAAGAGAATCAGCAAGAGGCCCGCGAGCGAGAGATGCGCCGCGTCGAGCCCGGTTGTCCCGATAAACAGAATGTCTTTCATCCCGAAGTCCTACGCCGATTCGGGGCGAGTTGCCCAACCGGAAGCGAACGTAACACGAACTTCATGCGAGAACAAGCGCGGAACTTATGTTAAACAAAGTGCAGCCTTGGCCCAATTGCGACGGTTAAAGCAGTGATGCTGAGTGTCTTTCGTCACTCAAAAACTGACCGTTAGATGGATGCCTTTCGGATCAGATATGAGCTGCTTATGGGTTCTTCGTCTTGATTGACTGAAAAGCTGTGGCTACCAGAGATTCCAGTTCAGCGCGCGGAATCTGCTCTTCGCTCGCAAAATTAAAGCACGATTTGCCCTGCATTCGCTTGCGCAGCGCAGGGGTAATATTCGTCAGCAATTCAGGTTCACAATAAACCGGGAACAGATGAAAGCTGGTGTATCGTTTCTTTATCTGAACGGCCGCGAACATCTGCGCTTTCCCCGATGAAAGCGTCTCCTCAAGATAATAGTTTTCCTCGGTATCGTGCTTTACGATCATATGCTCAGCATACGGTTCAAGAATTGAGGACAAAACTTTGAATGGTGAGGGGTCACTCATGTGATCTGCCCTTTGCGAGGCATCAGACGTAATGCAATCGGGGAGCTGACGTGTCGGGGGGGCTGCATGCGTGCTGGATCAGACATTGAATCGGAAGTGCATGATATCGCCATCCTTCACGATGTATTCGCGGCCCTCTGCGCGCATCTTGCCGGCGTCCTTGGCGCCTTGTTCGCCGCCATTTGCCACAAAATCCGGATAGGAAATCGTCTCTGCGCGGATGAAGCCTTTTTCGAAGTCTCCGTGGATGACGCCGGCAGCCTGGGGGGCGGTCACCCCCTTGCGGATCGTCCACGCGCGCGCCTCCTTGGGCCCGATGGTGAAATAGGTCTGGAGACCGAGAAGTTCGTATCCGGCCCGGATGAGCCGGTCGAGACCCGGTTCTTCAAGCCCGAGATCAGAGAGAAATTCGTCGCGCTCGGCGTCCTCAAGCTGCGAGAGTTCGGCCTCGATCTGGGCGGAAATTGTAACGCACGGCGCACCTTCGCCTTCGGCATGGGTCCGGACCCGGGCGGAATGCGCATTGCCCGTGGCGGCGTCGCCCTCGCCGACATTGGCGATATAGAGCACCGGCTTGGACGTCAGCAGCTGGAGCATGCGCCAGGCCCGGCGATCATCTGCGGGGATTTTCGCGGCGCGCGCGGGCCGGCCTTCATTCAGTTCAGCGAGGGCAAGATCGATCAGCGTGACCTGCGCTTTTGCGTCCTTGTCCCCGGAATTGGCTTTCTTGATGACGCCGGCGCGGCGCTTTTCGAGGCTTTCGAGGTCGGCCAGCATGAGCTCGGTTTCGACCGTTTCGAGGTCGGCGACGGGATCGACCTTTCCGGCGACGTGGGTGATGTCATCATCCTCGAAGCAACGCAGCACATAGGCGACGGTGTCGACTTCCCGGATGGTGGCCAGAAACTGATTGCCCAGCCCCTCGCCCTGCGACGCGCCTTTGACCAGACCGGCAATGTCGACGAAATTCATCCGCGCGGGAATGATTTCACGCGACTTTGCGATGTCGGCGAGGCGGGCAAGTCGCGGTTCGGGCACGGCGACCTCACCGACATTGGGTTCGATCGTGCAAAAAGGATAATTGGCCGCCTGCGCGGCAGCGGTCCGCGTGAGGGCATTGAAAAGCGTCGACTTCCCGACATTCGGCAACCCGACAATTCCGCATTTGAAGCCCATGTTCGCATTCCTTCCTGTCTTTCGACCCGCTTGCTCGCACAACCGCGCCAGATTGCAACCCGGATTCGCGTCGCAACTGAATTGGGTGGCGCAGCTTTTGAAATGCGGTATTGTTGTCAAGCCATTAGCGGGGATGGCGAGACGCGAAGGGGCTTTTGATGTCATATGACGTCTTCATTGTGGCGGCAAAGGCCGACCGCGAAATGGCGAAACTGATCACGCGGCGGCTTCGGGCGCTGAAGATGCGCGTTTGGTATGACGCCAAGGATGAAGACGATGTCTTCACGTCGAAAGAATCGGCAAAAATGGAGAAGTCCGGCGCGGTGCTGGTGCTCTGGTCCGAGCATGGCGTGAAAGCCGACGAGGTGCGCGCGGCAGCCAGCCAGGGCTATTCAAACAAGTCCCAGCCGCTGGTGCAGGTCACCCTCGACGGCACCCGGCCCTATGCACCGTTTTCCGCAGAACCGCTGAACACGCTCAAGGGTTTTACCAGCCGGACGAATGTCGATGGCTGGTTCAAGGCCGTGGATGCCCTCGGCGTCGGACTCGGGCGCAGCGACCTCAGCGACTGGGAAAAGCTCAAATCCTCCGACAAGGCCGGGTATGATGCCTGGAAGAAGGCGCATCCTGCTGACCCCTTGTCGCAGCGTGGAAAGGTTCCGGGAACGGGCGGGGCCATCGGCACCTCGGGCGCCCGCGCGGGGGAGGCCGCCACAGGCGCGGCCATTGCT
>JBGSUF010000415.1:0-1636 GCA_041736285.1 Hyphomonadaceae bacterium
GTCCGGAAGCGGGGCATAGATGGCGGTGGCGCGTCCGTCGCTGCCGCTGCCAATGCCCCTGATGACGGCGTGGATGCGGTTGCCATCGGCCTCGGCGTCGGACAGGCGGCGAAGGGCGAGAAGGCCGATGCCCTCGCCGAGCATGGTGCCATCGGCCTTGTCGGAGAAAGGGCGGCAGTCGCCAGTGGGTGACAGGGCCGGGGTCTTGGAAAAGCACATGAACATCAGGATGTCGTTCAGCGCATCGACGCCGCCGCAAAGGACGGTGTCGCTGTCGCCGGTGACAAGCTCCTGCACCGCGCCGCGCACCGCCGAGAGCGAAGAGGCGCAGGCCGCGTCGGTGACGTAGTTGGAGCCGCCAAGGTCGAGCCGGTTGGCGATGCGCCCGGCCACGACATTGCCCAGCATTCCGGGGAAGCTCGCTTCGCTCCAGCCGGTGTAGTGGGCCTCCATCCGGTCGGCGATGGCCTGAACCTCGCTTTCCGGCAGACCGGACTGACGCAGGGCGTTGACCCAGACAGGGCGTTGCAGGCGGCCTGACATGTGGCCGACAAGCTCGGTCGCGGAGGCAACGCCGAGGATGCAACTGGTGCGGGCGCGGTCGATCCGGCCACCGGTCGCGGCCTCGACGTCGGTGAGGACAGTGTGGGCGACCATCAGCGCCAGCAGCTGGCTGGTGTCAGTTGCGGCGATGGCGGAGGGCGGGATGCCGAAACTCATCGGCTCGAACGCAACCGGGGAGAGGAAGCCGCCGCGATTGCCATAGGTGCGGTCACGGGCCAGCGGGTCGGCGTCGTAATAGTCCTCGACCAGCCAGTGACTTGCGGGCACCGGGGAGAGCCTGTCGACGCCCTCGACAATGTCTCGCCAGTAGCCAAGCGTGGTGCCGCGACCGGGAAAGAGCGCGCCGAAGCCGACAACGGCAATGTCGAGAGGGTTGGTCATCAGGTAACGTCCGGGAAAAGAACGGGGCGTGGATCGAAAGCGGCCGCCGGGACGCTGACGCCCATGGCGCGGGCCTGCTGGGCACGCACAAGGCTGGCGGCGCCCTCAAGGATGTTCCAGCCGATCTGGGCGACGGTGCGGTTTTCGAGCGGTTCGAGCGCCGTGCCGCGCACCCATTCGTTGAAGGCGCCCATGGCCGAGCCGCACCAGATCTGGAAGTCGCTGGTGCGTGCCTCGACGCCCTCGCGGGCCCAGTGCGCGCCGAGGAAGAGATAGCGGCGGATGATCAGGGCGAGCTGTTTTTTCGGGTCAGCCTGCGCGCGGGCAAGCTCGGCGGGATTGGCGCGGGCCATGTGGTCGGCGGTTGCGGACCATGCGGCCTCCAGCGTCTCGCCGAGCGCATCCTCCATGAAGGCGCGCTCCTTGCCGGTCAGATCATGCAGGCCGCCGCGCTGGCGGTAGATGTCCGCCATGCGGTTGCCGCGCACACCGAACAGGGTGCGATGCTTGAGGACCTGGACCTTGACGCCCTGCTCGAACATGTCGGCGGCGGGGGTCATCATGACATCGGCAACACCAGCGCGGGCCAGAAGCTCTCGGCCGGGCATGGGCAGGCCGCTCCCGACGGCGGACTGGTTGATCGAGACGGTCAGGATGTAGGCCGCGCCCATCTGGCAGGCGGCGGCGGCGG
>JBGSUF010000007.1:0-3295 GCA_041736285.1 Hyphomonadaceae bacterium
CTGCTCGGGGTCGACGGCGAGGCGGCGCGCGAGATTGGCGACGACGAACAACAGGTCGCCGAGTTCCTCTTCGATGTGGGCGTGGTCTGCGGCGGCGGCCTCAGCCTCGCGCAGTTCGGCGATCTCCTCGGCGAGCTTGTCATAGATCGGCGCGGTCTGGCCCCAGTCGAAACCCACGCGGGCGGCGCGCTTCTGCAGCTTTTCCGCCCGCATGAGAGAGGGCAGGGCGAGCGCGACGCCGTCAAGCGCGCTGACATCGCCGGACGCCGCCTTGGCGGCGCGTTCGAGCGCCTTCTGAGCTTCCCACGCGCGCGTCTGCTCAGTGGCTGAACGCTGATCGTCATCGCCGAAGACGTGCGGGTGACGACGGATCATCTTGTCGGTGATGGCGCCGGCAACGTCGTCGAAATCGAAAGCGCCGGTCTCCTGCGCCATGCGGCTGTGGAAGACGACCTGGAGGAGAAGGTCGCCCAATTCCTCGCGCAGGTCGCCCATATCGGCGCGGGCAATGGCATCGGCCACCTCATAGGCTTCTTCAACCGTGTAGCGCGCGATGGAGGCGAAGTCCTGCTCCAAATCCCAAGGGCAGCCACCGTCAGGGTCGCGCAGATCATCCATCACCGCCCGAAGGCGATCGATGGGGGAGAGGTTGTCTGATGGAGGGTGTCTGGTCATCTGTCCTGCCTCGCAACCGCAGCGCGCACACATTCGCAAGTCGGGTGGTGGCCGAGGACGGGGCCGATGTCAAACGCCGCACAACCCACAACGGGCCGAGCCTGTTCAAAGCGTTTTGAGGAGTGGCTCCGCGAGTAGGACTCGAACCTACGACCGGGCGATTAACAGTCGCCTGCTCTACCAACTGAGCTATCGCGGATCGCTAAGAAGCGGTCTTATGGCCAATGTGGATGCGCGTGTCAAACGGTGAAACCGCTGTATCCAAATCTTTTCGGGCGGACGTCTGAAGGCCGGAAATCGCAGGCGGATTGCCGTAAAATTTCCTTCCGCCAAAAAAAATTGGCGGAAGCGCAAGCTTCCGCCGAGGCGTTGGGTGATGGTGGGTGTCTCCAAAGAAGACACCGTGAGAATGACCGCTGACAGTTAACGGAGCGTAAACAACCCGTCGGGAATTCGCGCTTTTTTATCCGGCAGCGGTCAACCCTATGGCCTCATGAATCGGTTCGCCTGACAAGCGAATTCTTGAGGGCGACCATGCAAGTTCAGGGAGGGCGCGCGCCCGGGAGCGGCAAGGCGCTGGCAAGTGTTGCTCAGGCGCGGTCTTGCGGCTGCGGAACGCGAGGAAAGCTTGAATGGAGGCCCCGCCCGGAATCGAACCGGGGTGCAAGGATTTGCAGTCCTCTGCGTCACCACTCCGCCACAGGGCCACCAAGGGAAGTGCTCATATCAGCGCGCCCGGATTGTCGCAAGAGCGCGCGGGCAGGATTGCACCTCAGCCTTTGTGTGCTACTGGAAACGCCGGGAAGGCAGCCGCCTTGCCGACAGTCATTTTGCCATTCTTCTAGAGGAGTCCGGCGGCATGGACACCGCGCTCACGGCCCGACGCAACATGGTCGACAGCCAGATTCGCCCCAATGACGTGACCGATCCGCGCATTGTTTCCGCCTTCATGGCCGTGCCGCGCGAAGTGTTCGTGCCCCGGTCACGCGAATCGATTGCGTATTCGGAGCTTGAGATCGAGACGTCTCCGGGACGGGCGCTGTGGACGCCGCGCGACTTCGCCAAGATGGTCGAGGCGCTCGATCCGAGGGAGGACGAGGTGGCGCTGGTGATCGGCGCGGGGGCCGGATATGAGTGCGCGGTGCTGAACAATCTGTGCGCCACGGTGATCGGCCTTGAGGAAGACACCGACCTTGTTGCATCCACGTCCCGGCGACTGACGGCATATGGTTTTGACCGCGTTGCCTGCGTGGAGGGGAAACTCGCCGAAGGGCTGCCGGGGGAGGGGCCGTTCGATGTCATCCTCGTGAACGGAATGGTCGAGACCGTCCCGCCGGCCTGGGCGCTGCAGCTTTCGCCGCACGGGCGGCTCGGCGTCGTGGCGAGCGAGGGACGTGTCGGCCGGGCGCGCATATACACGCGGGTCGGGGATGCCGTCAGTTATCGGACGTCGTTTGACGCTTCCCCGCCGAAGCTTGCCCAGTTTGATGCCGTCCGGGGTTTTCGCTTCTGATCTCGCTTCGATGCGACCATGCGGCGCGGTGAACGGTGTTCATTTGTTCATTGGCTTGCGGTATGCATTGCCACCGGGAAGGGCGTTCCTGACTGCGGGGCGCTGATTGCCCAACGGCAGTTCCAGCGGAAAGTGAATTCGACATGATGCGATACCTTGCGGTCGGCCTGACCTTCGCGATGGCCTCTCTTTCCATCACCGCCGGTGCATCGGCTCAGGGCTACGGCATTGGTGAGGTCTCTGATCTCGAAGGCGCTGTGCGCGCGACACTGCAGTCCAATCCGCAGTTGATGATTCAGGAGGGCGTGCAGGACGTGGCACTCTCGGAACTCGATCAGGCGCGTGCGCAGGGCCGGTTCCGCGTCGATCTCAGCGCATCCGGCGGGGCGCAGAACACCGACACTTCGGCGATCTTCACGGTTCAGGAAGGGCAGGGCGGGCTGGCCAATGCGCAGGTGCAGGCGAGCAAGCCGGTCTGGACATCGGGGCGGATCCCGGCGTCGATCCGCAGTGCGCGGGCCGGCCTTGATGCCGCCGCAGCGCAGACCGAAGGGGCGCGTCAGGGCGTGCTGCTTCTGGCCGTAACAGCCTATGCGGACGTGCTGCAGGCGCGAGACACGGTGCGGATCCGGGTGATCAATCTCAGCACATCGGCCGAACAGTCGCGCGCGGCGCGGGACCGGTTTGAAGTCGGCGAGATTACGCGCACGGATGTCGCGCTGGCGGCGGCGCGCGAAGAGGCGGCGCGGGCCAACTATGCGTCGGCTGAGGCAAATATCGTGGCGGCTGAGGCGGCGTTTATCGAAGTGGTGGGCGCAGCGCCCGCGCAGCAGCTTTCCCCGCTGCCGCCATTGCCGCCCCTGCCGCCGACCATTGAGGACGCGCTCGACTATGCCTTGAAGTGGAACCCGGCCATTACTTCCGCCGAGAGCCGCCTGCGGGCTGCCACCGAGGCAGTGACGGCGACGCGCGGCGGCCTTGGTCCGCAGGTCAGCGTGGTGGGCCGGGCCTCGACATCGGAGACATGGGACAATCGCCAGACCGATACCAGCGTTTCGGTGCTGGGGCAGGCGAGCATTCCGCTCTGGGACGGCGATCAGGTGCGCT
>JBGSUF010000009.1:0-3863 GCA_041736285.1 Hyphomonadaceae bacterium
CCGTCGTGTTGCGGGGGCTGGTGCGGGACTGGCCAGCGGTGGCGGCCGGGCTGCGATCGGCTGGCGATCTGTGTGGTTACATCGACCGGCTGGGCAATGGCCGCGAGGTCGAGACGCTGTTCGGGCCACCGGAGATTGGCGGGAGGTTCTTCTACTCGGATGACCTTCGCGGATTGAACTTTCACCGGCGCAATGTGCCGTTCGGTGCGGCGCTGCACGGTATTCTGAGCCAGCCGGGATCGCCAAACCCGGCGACAGTGTATGTCCAGTCCATCCCGGTGGCGGACCATATTCCGGGCTTTGCGCAGGAAAATGAGCTGGACCTGCTGGACCCGGGCATCGGGCCGCGCATCTGGATCGGCAACAGGCTGACCGTGCAGACGCATTTCGACCTGTCGGAGAATATCGCGTGCTGCGTGGCGGGACGGCGCCGTTTCACCCTGTTTCCGCCGAGCCAGACGCCAAATCTCTATCCCGGACCGTTCGAGCTGACGCTGGCCGGGCCGCCGGTCAGCATGGTGCGGCTGGAGAATCCGGACCTTGGAACTTTCCCCCGCTTTGCCGAGGCGATGTCGCACGCCGTCATTGCCGAGCTGGGACCGGGCGATGCGATCTACATTCCCTATGGCTGGTGGCATCACGTCGTGTCGCTGGAGGATTTCAACGTGCTGGTGAATTACTGGTGGAATCCGGCCGACGCGCAATCGGGATCGCCGTTCGACGCGATGCTGCACGCGCTGCTGGCGGTGCGTGACCTGCCGGCCGATCAGCGCGAGATGTGGCGCGGCATGTTCGACACCTTCGTTTTCGAGCGCCACGGCCCGCAGGCACAGCATCTGCCCGAGCATGCCCGCGGCGCATTGGGCCAGCACACGCCGGAGATGCGCAAACGGCTCTGGACGACGCTGGCGCAAGCCGTCTCCAGCCATGCCCGCCGCCTGCTGGGCGGCAATTGAGGGGTTCTCCCGCGTGCTATTTTAGCGCTAACATTTTCGGGTGACGCTTGTTATATCTGGGCGGCCGCAGGGGTGGACCCTGCATGCCTGGACATCTGAAAATGAAGGAAAATCCATGAAATTCTTTGTCGATACCGCCGACATCGCCGCCATCCGGGATCTTGAAAGCACTGGCCTTGTCGATGGGGTCACGACCAATCCCTCGCTGATCCTCAAAGCCGGCCGCGACATGCGCGAAGTGATCGCCGAAATCTGTGAGGCGACGTCGGGTCCGGTGAGCGCCGAAGTGGTGGCGACGGACGCCGAGAACATGGTGCGCGAGGGACGCGACCTTGCGCGGATCGCAGACAATGTCGTGGTGAAACTGCCGCTGACCGAGGATGGGCTGCGCGCCTGCCTGGCGCTGACGACTGATGGTATCCGCACCAATGTGACGCTGTGCTTCACCGCCGTTCAGGCGCTGATGGCGGCCAAGGCGGGTGCCAGCTACATCTCGCCCTTCATCGGGCGGCTGGATGACATCCATATCGACGGGATGGAACTCATCCAGGACATCCGCACAATCTATGACAATTATGGTTTCACGACCGAGATTCTGGCGGCGTCGATCCGGGGGCCGCTACATGTGCGCGATGCGGCGTTGGCCGGGGCAGATGTCGCGACGGTTCCGCCGGAAGTGCTGAAGAAGCTGATCCGCCACCCGCTGACCGATCAGGGGCTGGCCACCTTCCTCGCCGACTGGGCGAAGACCGGGCAGTCGCTCTGACGGGTCCCATTGCGTTTCCATGACAAAAGCCCACTCCTGCAAGGGAGTGGGCTTTCCGTTTCAATCACGCGCAGGTTCAGGCCGGTCAGCGTCCCGGCATGGGGTCGACGGTGACGATGGTCCCATCGTCCAGAATCGTCAGCCGGGTGATCTTTGCATTGCGCAGATGGTTGCGTCCGGAAAGCTGGGTGTCGTGATAGGCCAGATACCATTGTCCGTCCTTCTCGAAGATGGAGTGGTGGTTGGTCCAGCCCTGTACCGGCTCCAGCACCACGCCGCGATAGGTGAAGGGGCCGTAGGGATTGTCACCCGTGGCATAGGCAATCTTGTGCGTATCGCCGGTCGAATAGGTGAAATAATAGGTGTCGCCGCGCCTGAAGACCCAGGCCGCCTCGAAGAAGCGGCGGTCATGGTCGCGCATCTTCACCGGCTCACCGGCCTCGTCGAGGACCATGATTTCCTTCGGCGTTTCGGTAAAGGACAGCATGTCATCGGCCATGCGGGCAATTCGCGGTGCATGCTGGGGGCGGTCGTCGAACGTGGGCTCATCGGCCGATGTCGAGGGGTCATCGCCTTGCAGATCGGTGTTCAGGTTCGGATCCGCATTGTAGGCGCCGGTTTCCCAGCGCTGGAGCTGACCGCCCCAGATGCCGCCGAAATACATGTAGTGGGCGCCGTCATCGTCCTCGAAGACAGACGGGTCCATGGAGTAGGAGCCTTCGATGGGCTCGGGTTCCGCAATGAACGGCCCGGTCGGCGAGTCGGAAACCGCCGCGCCAATATAAAAGACGCCGTTCGCATCCTTGGCCGGAAAGTAAAGGTAATACTTCCCGTCCTTCTCAGCGGCGTCGGGTGCCCACATGTCCTCGACGGCCCAAGCCACGTCATCCACGTCAAGGGCGACACCGTGGATGTTCACCTCGCCGCCAACCTCGTCCATCGACAGGACGATATAGTCACGCATGGCATACTGGCTGCCGAGGTCGTCATCGGGAATGCCGGCATCAATGTCGTGACTGGGATAGACATAGATCCGGCCATCATCCCAGACATGGACCGAAGGGTCGGCCGTGAAGATGTTCGTGACCAGTGGTTGCTCGAGAAACACGCCGGCCTCAGATGCCCCCGTTTCTGCTGCCGCTGTGCCGACATTCTCCGCCGCAGCAGGCGCTGCCGTATCTGCCGGTTTGGCGGGGACGTCCTCACCACCACAGGCCGCCAGCACGGCAGCAAGCACCATCGCACTCACGCCATTGAGCATACTCAGTTTCATGTCAGTCACTCCTCAATTGTATCATTGGCCAGCGGTTCGGGAACGGGTCGTCACGGGCGCGTCCCGTCGCGCGCGCTGAAGGGCGGGCCGAGATAGGTCTGCGGCATCTCGCCGGTCTCCAGCCAGATTTCCTGAAACACAAGGCCCGGATCGACCAGCCAGAGCCGGATGGTCTGCGGCCCCGGCGCGGCGAGCGTCACCGGCACTGTTTTGACGATGGCGCTGTCGGCCACCGCCTGCGGCCATGCCGGATGGCTGTAATCATTGGGGAAAAAGTCGCCATTGGCGTTGACCATGACCGGCTCGCCATCATTGACCGAAACGGCGAAGAGCGTGCCGCCCTTGCCGGCAACGTCAAAGCTCGGCTCCAGCAAAATGTGCAGTTTCACCTCACCGGCGGTGAAGGTGTGGATGTCGTATTCAAGGCGCGGCGTCTCCGGGCCGGGCTGGAAGGCGGGATGGGGGCGGGGGAAGGCGGCGACGGCGCTGCCCCGGCGTCCGAGGTCTGGCAGGAGGGTCCAGCTGACGCCATCGGCGTTGATGGCGCGGTCATAGCCGGAAGCCGGGATGGCGACAGCGCCGCCAGCCTCGATGTAGCGGGAGCGGCCTGCGGTGGCTTCAGGCCCGAACACGGGTTTGAAAACGGGCACGTCGATCTCGACGCTTTCGCCCGCGCCGGTGATGGTCAGGCGCGCGGTCGAGCGACCCTCCGGCACGTTCGCCCAGTCGATCTGCAGCGCAATGCGGCGGGTCTCGGTTTCCATGTCGATGGTGGCCGCGTCGGTGGTGAGCCATGGCTCGGAAGAGGTCAGGGCGGCGCTGAACGGGGCCAGCCCCCGGTTGAAGACCTCGACATAGGGGGCCTGCC
>JBGSUF010000037.1:0-2372 GCA_041736285.1 Hyphomonadaceae bacterium
GCGCCGCCGCTGGCGCAGGACGAGCGGGAAGCCAGGGAAGCGCTGGCGGTGCGACCGGGCGATCCGGCTGAAGCCGCGCCGGTGCTGCGGGGACAGCAGAGCATGGCCGACCGGTTGAATGCGCTCGGCTATCCCGATGCCCAGCCGGGTGAACCGCAGATCATCGGTAATCGCGAGATGGGCACGATCTCGGTGCGCTACCGGATCGAGGCCGGGCCGAAAGTCCGTTACGGCGATGTGATTTTCGAAGGACAGGTGCGCACGCGCGAGCGCTATCTGCGCGCGCTTGTCCCCAAGCCGATGAGCGGGGAGATACATGACCCCGAAACGCTCGGGGAGCTGAATGGGCGGCTTTCGGAGACGCGGCTGTTCCGGCTGGCATCGGCGCGACTGGTGGAGCGCGTCGGCGCGGTCGGCGCGGATGGTATTGAGACGCGCGACGTGGTGGTCACGCTGACGGAACGCCCGCGCCACACGGTGACGGCTGGTGGCCGGTATTCGACATCCGAAGGCTTCGGCGCGACGGCGTCCTGGACACGGCGCAATTTCACGGGGCGGGGTGACACGCTGGCGCTGGAAGCCTCGGTCGCCGAGCTTGAAAGAGCGCTCGATGCGCAGTGGTCGCGACCAAACCAGTTCGGCTATGGGCGCAATTTCGTGCTCTCGGCGGGCATCGCGGACCAGACGACGGATGCCTATGACAGGCGGGCCGTCACGGTCGGGGCGGCGGTGGATGTTCGCCGCGATCCGCGTTTCGTCTGGTCGGTCTACACTTCGCTCGAAGCGACCAACGAGACGGACGTTTTCGGCGAGCGGAATGTTCAGATTTTGCGCGTGGGCGGCGCGGCGCGGATTGATCGCTCCGATGACCCGCTGAACGCCACCGAAGGCTGGAAGCTCGATCTTTCGGTCACACCGACTGTGACGACGGGCGATCTTTCAGCGCAGTATGTGCGCGCCATTGCGCAGCTCAGTGCCTATCTGCCGGTTGGCGAGGAGCGGCGGCTGGTGCTGGCAGGGCGGCTGAAGGCCGGGGCGGTCGCGGGGGCGGAAGGGTTCGACCTGCCGGTCGGCGACCGTTTCTATGCGGGCGGCGGCGGCAGTGTCCGGGGGTATGAGTACCAGTCCATCGGCCCGCGCGATCTTGCGAGGAATGTGCCGTTCGGCGGATCGAGCCTGCTCGAGGGCTCCGTCGAGGCGCGTTACAGGCTTCGCGACAAGATCAGCGTCGTGGCCTTTGTCGATGGCGGCGCGGTCGGGACGGGGAGCGTGCCGGAGGCAGACGGGCTGCGTTATGGGGCCGGATTTGGCGTGCGGTATGACACGGCGGCAGGCCCGATCCGGTTCGACATCGCAACGCCGCTCGACGCGCGACCGAGCGACGATCCGGTGCAGATCTACATCTCGATCGGGCAGGCATTCTGATGGCAAAGTCGAAGGCAGAGAAGCGTCAGAAACGCGGCGGCTGGGGCTGGTGGGTGCGGCGCACCCTGCTCGTTGTGGCAGCGCTGCTGGTGACGGGTGTGGTGGTGCTGCGGCTGGCGGTGCAGGCGCCGCTGGGGCGCAATTTCGTCGAGGCGCAGGTTGAGGCGCTGCGGCCCTCGGGCATTGCCATCGACATTCAGGGGCTGGACGGCGACCTGCTGTCGGATTTCAGCATTGCGCGGCTGGAACTGGCCGACGCGGAGGGTGTGTTTGCGACGGTGGACGGGCTTGCGCTGGCGTGGACGCCGCGGACGCTGTTCTCCCGGACGCTGTCGGTGGAGAGCGTGCGCGCCGACCGGATCGAGGTGCTGCGGCGGCCGGTGCTGGTTGCGTCGCAGAAGGCCCGGCCGCGTGAGGGCGGATCGCCGCTGGAGCGCTATCGCCTTGGGGTGGTCGCGATTTCGGAGATCCGCGTGGCGGAACCGGTGGCGGGACAGGCGGCGGCTTTCTCGCTCGGCGGGCGGGGAGATTTTGGCGCGGTGGACGGCGAATTGCGGCTCAACCTTGAGCCACTGGAAGGCAGCGACGATCATATCATCGCCGATCTCGAATGGCAGGCGGACAGTCCGCTGGCGGGGACGCTGGATATTTCAGGTCCGGCGGGCGGGGTGTTTGCCGGGCTGATCGGACTTCCGGAAGGGCAGAGCATCTCGGTCATCGTGGCTGCGAGCGGGGATGTTTCCGACTGGACGGGCATGGCCTCGGCGCGGCTTGGCGAGGCGGATGTGCTGAGCGCCGAGGCGATGCGGAGTGGCGATGACGGGTGGCTGAATGCCCGCGCCGATCTGGATGCGATCGCGGCGGTTTTCCCGCAGCTTGCGCGGCTCGGTCCGCAGTTCTCGCTGGAGGCGACGATGGCGCGCGCCGATGATGCAGCGCTCATCCTG
>JBGSUF010000049.1:0-4260 GCA_041736285.1 Hyphomonadaceae bacterium
GCCGCCAGCGCCCGCTCGATCCGGCGCGACATCAGCGCGTCACCGGCCGCCGCTTCCAGCCGCCCCATGCCGAGCTTGCGGAACACTTCGCAGATCATTTCCCGGGCTTCTGTGTCTTTCTGCGCGAGCGGCGCGGCGGCAAAGCGCGCGGAGGTCAGCGGGTGTTCAATGTCACTTTCGATGGCGAACACACCGCGGCGTCGTGCTGTCGACATCAACTCGGCGAGAAGCCCGCTGAGCGCAGCATAGTCAGCCGCACGCCAGCGCACGCCGGAAAAGACGACGGCCGGGGCGGCCAGCGCGCGCCGCGCCACATCCGCTCCATTGGCGAGGAACAGCGTGCCGACCCCCGCGCCTGCAATCATCAGAAACTCTGCCGGCCCCGCCTTGAGCAGCACGTCCGCTGAGCCGCCCGCCAGCAGGAAGCCGCCAAACAGCAGGGCAATGACGGCCAGCAATCCCGCAAGTTGAGCCATGGGCGAGGTCCGATCCGATCCGATGCGGCAGGCACGCAACACCTGCCAAAACAGATGTGAACGCCGCGTCTGAAGATTCGGTTTCCATGGCGGGGATGGCGGCGGCACGGCGCAAGGCGCTGTCTGCGATTCCATTTGCCAGACCTGCACCATCTGTTTGAAGCGGCGGGGCTGCTCTGCTAAACAATGCTCTGGGTAAGATGGGTAAGGGCCGGGGGAATATTTGAATGAGGACGAAGAATTTGGCCGTCATGATCATGCTGGTCACGATGCTTGCGACGCCGGGCGCACTCGCCTCGCCGTGTGAAGCGCCTGTCGCGCCGTCTCTCGCCATCGACGCAACGTCGATGGAGATGGCCGACTATGCGGCGCTGAGCACGCAGATGATCGCCTATGATGACGGGCGGGTGGCCTACGCCAACTGCCTGAACGCGGTGATTTTCCGCGAGGTCGAGGCCACCGAGGAGGAGGTTCAGTCCGCCCGCGAGCAGCGCAACGCAATGTACACGCGCGACGCGGCGACGGGTGAACTCTACGACCCCATCGAGCGCGCCTATGACGACGTGACGAACGCCTTCCTCGCCGGCCAGGAGATGCGGGCACGCGCCGCAGCACTCAGGGCCGAGAGCGAAGCGCTGGAGCAGGTCACCCTGCAACTCAACGCCGGACCACCAATGGCGGGCGATACGGCAAATGAGTAAGTCAGCATTAACGACCGGCCTGTAAAAAAAGCACAAGCAGAGAATCGGAGCATGACAATGAAATCCTTCCTGACGGCAATCGCCATCGCACTGCCCCTTGTCATCAGCCTGCCTGCTTCGGCGCAGCAGTACGCCTCCGCGGGTGAATACAAGACCTGCAGCGCCTCTCAGACCCGTCTCGGGATGGATGCGGTGCGTGATCGCTGCGGCACGCTGATCAAGCCGACCGTCCCGGGCGCGCTGAATTCGGAAGCCGAACTGGTCGCCGCGCTCGCGGGCCGGGACGCTTTCCAGTCCAGCGTCGACGCCTATGGAAACTGCGTCACCGAATTCATCGACAGCTTCCGCCGCCCGGGGGCCGACGCCAATTCCACCTCGCCGGATGAGGCCGCCTGCGCCCACGCCTGGGCCGAGGACGCTGTCACTCAGAACGTGATGGAAGTCGGCCGCGCCTGCATCGACTATTCCAATCGCGCGGTGCTCGACCCTGAGCTGGCTGACTATTCGGGGGCCTGCTATCCGGATTTCGGCTCCGAC
The DNA here is from genome assembly GCA_041736285.1 of Hyphomonadaceae bacterium. Classification (GTDB taxonomy): domain Bacteria; phylum Pseudomonadota; class Alphaproteobacteria; order Caulobacterales; family Hyphomonadaceae; genus JBGSUF01. The sequence goes on from JBGSUF010000049.1 coordinate 1,715, forward strand.
CGCGGCTGAGCCAACGAAATTGACGTCCATCACGGCTTGATTTTGCGCCCGCAGCGCGGGACGACTGGCCGTGATGAACACCCTCCCGCCTGCCCCTGTCTCCACCACCCCACCTGACCGGCGCGGGGCGTTCCGGCTGCTCTTCTTTGCCCTGCTTGCCATTGGCGCGGGCAATACGATGATCGCCAATGCGGTCCTGCCGCCACTGGCCCGGCAGCTCGAATTGCCGGACTGGACGGTAGGGGCGATGTTTTCGCTGTCCGCCCTGCTCTGGTCGATCACCAGCCCGATGTGGGGCAGTGTTTCGACACGGATCGGCCGGCGGCCCGTTGTGGCGGTCGGGCTTGCCGCCTATGCGGTGTCGATGTCGCTGTTTGGCGTGTTCGCCTGGCTCGCGCTGGAGGGTGTGCTTCAGGGCTGGCTGGCGATCTTTCTGGCGCTGTTGTCGGCGCGGGCGATCTTCGGCCTGATGAGTTCCGGCACCAATCCGTCAGCGCAGGCCTATGTCGCCGACCGCACCGGGCCGAACGAGCGCACCGAGGAGATTGCGGCGCTGACGTCCGGCTTCAGTTTCGGATCGGCAGCGGGTCCGGCCGTCGCCGCGGCGCTGGTGGCCTGGTTCGGCCTGATCAGCCCGTTCATCGTGTCGGCGCTGAGCGCGGCGATCATTTCCTTCCTCGTCTACACCAGACTGCCCGAGACCCGCCCGCCAAAGTCGCGCGCCGGACAGGTGCGTCCGCGTTTCACGGCCTGGCGCTCAAAGGAGATCTCGCCATTCCTGTTCTACGCGGTCTGCCTGTCGCTCGCGACGGGGATATTGCTGCAGACCTTCCCGTTCGCGCTGATGGACAAGCTGGACGTGGCGGGCGCCGAAGCCTCGCAATTCATCGCTGTGGCCACCACGGTCGGCGCCATGGCGACGATCTTCGGCCAGCTTGTCATCATCCCCCGCCTCAAGCCGACAAATCGCGAGCTGATGGTTTGGGGGGCGCTCTCATTCGTCGTCGGCGCGCTGCTTGTGCCATGGTCTGACGCGCTCGCCCCGCTCGTCCTGGCGCAGCTTGGCATCGGGCTTGGCTCCGGCATGGCGCGGGCGGGTTATTCCTCGGGCGCATCGCTGGCCGCGACGCCGTCCCAGCAGGGCAGCGTCGCGGGTCTCGTCGTCTCCGCCAACGGCATGGGCTTCATCATTTCGCCCCTGCTCGGCCCGTTTTTATACGAGCATGCCAGCCGTCAGGCCCCCTTCATCATCGCGGCGGTTGTGATGCTGGCCATGGCCGTTTTCGCGTTTCGCCAGATCAGCGCGCGAAATTATTGCATCCCGTCAGACGAAGGCGAGGAACCTGTCGACTGAGCCGCCGCGATCACCGCATCCAGCGCCTCACGCGTCGGATAGCCGTCCGCCGCGATCCCGCGCGACTTCTGGAAGCGTTGCAGCGCGCCCCTTGTGCCGCGCCCGGCCAGACCATCCACCGCACCGGCATTGAAGCCCAGCTGGTTCAGCTTTTCCTGCAGCAGTTTCACGTCCGCGACGGACAACAGAGCAAGGTCAGTCGGCCATGGCGTCGCGAGCGGCGGACGACCCGCGATCGCATCCGACAAAAGCCCCACCGCCAGCGCATAGCTGTCGGCGCGGTTGTAGGTCTTGAACACATCGAAATTCTTGAACAGGAGGAGTTTCGGCCCGCTCGCCCCGGCCGGAAGCCACAGCTCGGCATATTCCGCTCCGCCCGTCTGGAAGCTGCCGCCCGCCATCGGCGCCAGGCCGAGCGAGACCCAGGTGCTCATCCGCCGGTCCTCGCCATCGGCCACGGAGAAATCAAAGCCAGCCGGAACCGCCACTTCGAGGCCCCAGGGTTCCCCGAAACGGTATCCCGACACCGAAAGATAATTGGCGGCCGATGCGAGCGCGTCTTCCTTCGACTTCCACACATCCATCTTGCCGTCGCCGGTCCAGTCGACCGCATAGGCCATGTAGGTGGACGGCATGAACTGGGTCTGGCCCATCGCCCCGGCCCATCCTGAAATCAGGTCGGACCGCTCGGCCTCGCCGGTTTCCAGTGCCTTCATCAGCGCGATCAGTTCGCCCTCGGCAAAGCTGCGGCGGCGCCCCTCCACCGCCATCGAGGCCAGCGTCTCTGCCGCATCATCGGTGCCGATAAAGCCGCCATAGCTGGTTTCCATGCCCCAGATCGCCGCGACCGTGTCGCGCTTGACGCCGTAGCGCGTTTCCATGGCATCGAAGAATGTCGTGATTTCAGCGGTGCGGGCACGGCCATTGGTGATGCGGCTGTCGCTCACGGCGGTGCGCAGGTATTCCCAGATCGGCTTGGCGAACTCGGCCTGCTCCAGCACGGACGAGCGGGCGCTTTCCACCGACAGGAAGGTCGGCAAGGGCTTGATGCCCTCCAGCAGCACATAGATGGCGCCGGGGTCTCGTCCCTGCGCCTCGGCCCGGGCGGCAAAGCCCGCGCGCCATGTGTCGAACGCCTCCATCCCGGCCGGCGTGAACACGATGGCCCCCCCGGCATCACGCGGCGGCGCAG
>JBGSUF010000050.1:0-5862 GCA_041736285.1 Hyphomonadaceae bacterium
TGGCGCTGGCGCTGGCGCTGGCGCTGGCGGCGTGTGGCGACAAGTCCGCTCCGCAGGACGTCGCGGAGGCGCCGGCGGGGACGGTCGAGGCCGCTGCCCAGGCGCAGACCGAAGCCGGGAGCGACGCCGCGACATTTGAGCCGACCGACTATTCCGACATGCGCCTCTGGCTCTGCCATCCGGACATGTCGGAGGGCAATTCCTGCGATGTGCCGCAGGACACCACGCTGGTCGCCGCCGATGGCACCGCACAGGTGGAGGCGTTTATCGTCTCCGAGAACGCGCCCATTGATTGCTTTTATGTCTATCCGACCATTTCAATGGACTCGGGGCCAAACAGCGACCTGGTTGTCGGGCTTGAGGAAATTCGTGTCGTGGAGCACCAGTTTGCGCGCTTCGGTCAGGCCTGCCGACAGTTCGCGCCGATCTATCGCCAGACGACGATCAGCGAGCTTCGCCGCCGCCTGATGACGGGCGTAACGGTCGCTGATGACGAGATGCGCTATGACGATGTGAAGCGCGCCTGGGAGAATTATCTCGCCAATGACAATGACGGGCGCGGCGTGGTGCTGATCGGGCATTCGCAGGGCGCCGACATGATACAGCAATTGCTGGCGCGGGACATCTTCGGAACGGAAGCAGAGGCGTTGATCGTGTCGGTCATGCCGATCGGCTTCAATCTCTACCCGGACGGGCCGGACGGCGCTTATGGCCAGTTTACCCCGTGCGAAACGCTGGGGCAGACGGGGTGCTACATCGCCTATCAGAGCTTCCGCGCGACGCAGCCGCCGCCCGCTGGCGCCTGGTTCGGCCAGGCCGATGAGGACGGGCAGCGGGCGGCCTGCGTCAACCCGGCCGACATTGTCGGCGACGGCGAACTCGATGCACGCTTTGGCAGTACGGTATTTGCAACCGGCGAGGCGCTGCCCTTTGCCGAGGGGCTGGAGCTGGCGACCCCGTTTGCCGCGCTGCCGGGGCTGATTTCAGGCGCATGCGCGACCAACGCAACGCACGACTGGCTGGAGATCACCGTCCGGGCCGACCCCACCGATCCACGCACTGATTCGATTGCGGGTGACGTTCTGATCGCGGGCCGCCCGGTGCCGGAATGGGGGCTGCATCTGGTCGATATGAACCTGGCCATGGGCAATCTCGTTGCCATCGTTGAGGCGCAGGGCGAAAGCTGGACGGCGGGCAAGGGCGGCGGCGAGTAACGCGTAAAACGCTCTGGCGAAGGACGCGGTTCATCGCTACACAGCGGCCATGACAGACACAGCGCAGATTCTCGCCCACCTCACGGCGACACAGGATGCGGACGCGGGCCGCGAGCATGGCATCAACGCGCAGGAGTTCGAGCGGCTGACCGGCCGGCTCGGCCGCCAGCCCAACCTTGTCGAGCTTGGCCTCTATTCGGTGATGTGGAGCGAGCACTGCTCCTACAAGTCCTCGCGCAGGCATCTGGCGAAATTTCCGACCAAGGGCGCGCGCGTCATTCAGGGGCCGGGCGAGAATGCCGGGGTTGTCGATATCGGCGACAATCAGGCCTGCGTCTTCAAGATGGAGAGCCATAACCACCCCTCCTTCATCGAGCCCTATCAGGGCGCGGCAACCGGCGTTGGCGGCATCCTGCGCGACGTGTTCACCATGGGCGCGCGGCCGATCGCGCTGGTCAACGCGCTGCGGTTTGGCGATCCGGCCCATCCGAAGACGCGAAGCCTTGTGGCGGGCGTGGTGGCGGGGATTGGAGGCTATGGCAATTGCGTCGGTGTGCCGACGGTGGCGGGGGAGACCCAGTTCCACAAGGGCTATAACGGCAATATTCTGGTCAATGCGATGGCAGTCGGTCTGGCCGATCAGGACAAGATTTTCTATGCGCGCGGGGCGACGCCCGGCAATCCCATCTTCTATGTCGGCGCCAAGACCGGCCGGGACGGCATTCACGGCGCCACAATGGCCTCGGCGGAGTTTTCCGAAGGCGATGAGGAGAAGCGCCCGACCGTGCAGGTGGGCGATCCGTTCAAGGAGAAGCTGCTGATCGAGGCGTGCCTCGAACTGATGTCGACCGACGCCATTCAGGCCATTCAGGACATGGGCGCAGCGGGGCTCACCTCTTCCTCTGTCGAAATGGCTGACAAGGGCGGCATCGGCATCGAGATGGACCTTGACCGGGTGCCGCAGCGCGAGCCCGGCATGACGGCCTATGAAATCATGCTTAGCGAGAGCCAGGAGCGGATGCTCATGGTGCTGAAGCCCGGCAAGGTGGATGTCGCCAAGGCAATATTTGACAAGTATGACCTCGACGCCGAAGTCATCGGGATGACGACCGATACCGGGCGGCTGGTGCTGAAACAGTTCGGGCAGGTGGTGTGCGATATCCCCGTCGCCCCGCTGGCCGAGGATGCGCCCAATTATGATCGGCCGTGGACCGCGCCCGTGCCGCGCCCGGCCTTCGACATTTCGAAATATCCCGCGCCGGAGGATTATGGCGAGGTTCTGCTGAAGCTCATGTCCTGCCCCGACATGGCCAGCAAGCGCTGGATATGGGAACAATATGACCGCCACGTCATGGGCGACACGGTGGACAGTTCACAGTCAGGCGGGGACGCAGCGATTATGCGTATCCACGGGACGAACAAGGCGCTGGCCATCTGCAGCGACTGCAACCCGCACTACGTGGCCGCGGACCCTTATGAGGGCGGCAAGGCCGTGGTGGCAGAGGCCTATCGCAACCTGTCAGCCGTGGGCGCAACCCCCATCGCAATCACCGACAACCTCAATTTCGGCAATCCCGAACGCCCGGAAATCATGGGCCAGATCGTGCGCGCCATTGAGGGCATGGCAGAAGCCTGCCGCGCGCTCGACTTCCCGGTGGTGTCGGGAAATGTCAGCCTTTACAACGAGACGGACGGTCGGGCCATCCCGCCAACGCCGGTCGTGGGCGCGGTCGGGCTGATCGAGGATGTGTCAAAGGTGGCGACGCTGACGGGCGCGAAGCCGGGGGATGTCCTGTTCCTCATCGGCCAAACCAGGGGCCATCTCGGCGCCTCGCTTTATGCGCGCGAATGGCTGGGCCTTGAAGGCGAAGCCCTCGGCCCGCCCCCGCCGATCGATCTTGAGGTTGAGAAACGCAATGCCGATTTCGTGCGCGGCCTGGTCGAACAAGGCCTGGTGAATGCGGTGCATGACGTCAGCGATGGCGGAATTGCCTGCGCGGCAGCGGAAATGGCGCTTGAAGTGGACTTGCATGTCCGCGTGATGGGGCGTTTCGGCGATTGCAGAGGCTTGTTTTTCGGCGAGGATCACGGCCGCTATCTCATCTCGCTGACCATGGATGCAGCCGGGTCGGTTTCCGCCATGGCGCAATCCGCGGCGATTCCTTTTGAGCATGTCGGCGACTTCATTCCCGAGCCGTTCACTGAGGGACCGGGTGTTTTTCTGACGCTTGGTGACATCGAGAAAGGGCATATCCTCCCGCTCTCTCGACTTCGCGAAGCGCATGAAGGCTGGCTCCCGCGCTATATGGCGGGCGAAGGCTGACGGCGGAGGCGACACCAAGACTGCGGCGAATGCTGCGCGCCCGGGTGTCGCCATGACGGCCTTCGATCAAGGCGTCAGGAAGTCCATTTTGCCGAGCGCGACGCCCTGATGGCGCAGCAGGGCGTAGGCGATGGCGGCATGGAAGTGCATGTTCGGCAGGATGAAATGCGCAAGCACGTCGCGGCCGGACAGTTTGAGCGCGCCATTGCGCTGGGGGATTTCGATGGTTGCACCGGCGTTGGCGTCGATGGCCGCGTCGTCCAGACCGGCAACATGTGCACGGGCAACGTCACAACGGGCGATGAATTCGCCGAACGTCTTCTCCTCGTCCGGAAAGGAGGGGATTTCAGCGCCCGCAAGGCGTGACGAGACACGGGCCGCCACGTCACAGGCGATGCGCACCTGGCTGGCAAGGGTCAGCATGTCCGGATAAAGCCGGGCCGACAGGAAGACCTGCTCCTCGACACCGACAGCGGCGGCATGCGCCTCGCCCTTTCGAAGAATGTTGGCAAGCGCGCCGAGCGTCTGGTTGACGGAGGCCTTCAGAGTGTAGGCGATAGCGTCGGACATTTGATCTCCCTTGAAGATGCCGCCGCCCTTAATGCGCCGGGTGGCCGCCCCGGGCAAGGGGGAAAAAATGCGAAAACCCAAAAAAGTTCATGTTGCAGTCGTTATTAATTCATGTATTGTTCCAAAAAAAAGATGGTGATTGGGGATGAACGATGTCGATCGGGGTCTGGATCAGCTTGTGGGGGCGAATGCGCGCGTTCTGGCTCGCCCGGACGGTGAGCAGGCCAGCGCGGCGCTTGGCGCTGCGCCCCGCGCGGCATCGGTGGCTGCACTCAGCAGGGCGCCCGGTAAGGTATCGAGCGCGGTTGGGGAGCGGCGCGTCAGTCCTCCACAGAGAAGCCGGTCATGTCCGGGGCGAGACTTTCGGCAATCACGTCCAGTTTCTGGTCGGCAGCAACGGCCAGCATGATCGCGGTGTCGATCGCGGCGAGGTAGAAATCCTGGTCGATGCGGGCGAAATCGTCGGTCGGCTTGTGGTAGTCCTCATGGTCCTCGACGCCGAGGTAGATGAAGGCGATTGCGCGCAAGTGAAAGACGCCGTGATCGGACAAAAGCGTCCAGTCGCCAGCGCCGTCCTCGGGCCGGTCATGCCCCATCAGCAGCGTGACCGGCGCCTGCGCGGCGATGGCCTCGACCAGCGGGATCAGGAAGGGGCGATGATAGGTGCCGACGGCATAAAGCTCTCCTTCGGCCGAACGCGAAACCATGTCGAGATTGATGTTGAGCGCAACCGCGCGGATGTCGAAAGGCGGCGCTTCCAGAAGGGCGACCGCGCCGCCAAGCCCCTTTTCCTCAGCGTCGGTGATGACGAACCAGATGTCGTGCTGGGGCGGGCGACGGTTGAAATAGCGCGCCATGGCGAGCAGCGCGCCGACGCCGGAGGCATTGTCGTCGGCGCCGTTGAATATCTCGCCATCCCGGATGCCGATATGGTCGTAATGGGCTGTGACGACGATGATGCGGGCACTTGCGCTCGGTCCCCGGCCGCGGATGACGCCGATCAGATTGGTGCCGACGGGACGCTCTGCCGCGTCGATCGGGCCATAGCGGAAGGGCATGGCATAACCGACTCCCGGCGCGCGCGGTTCCAGGCCGATCTGCGCCATGCGCTCGTCGATCATGGTCTGCGCGATGGCACTGGCGGGCGTGCCGGTCTCGCGGCCCTCAAGGGCGTCGTCGGAGAGGGCCTTGACGAGGCCGAGCGTCGGGCCGGGCGGGAAGTAGCGCGCATCATAGCTCTCATGCCCGCCCTTGCGCGCCATCCAGCCAAATCCGATCAGCGCCGCGATCACCAGAATGGCGCCGAGCCAGTAAAACTTTTTCATGCCGAGACGACCCTTCCCGAGATGGCCCAATATGGTTGACCTTAGCCGCAGCCGGGGACATCTGCCTAGCGTGGTTCACGCGGAAGAAGGAGGCAGGCAATGGCAATAGATGCAGAACGGCTTGAGAAGATTCTTCGGGAAGGCTTTCCCGATTCACAGATCGTGCTGACAGACCTCGCCGGCGACAATAATCACTGGCAGGCCGAGATCATCGCCGAAGTGTTTCGCGGCAAGTCACGGGTGGCGCAGCACCAGATGGTGTATGCGGCGCTGAACGGCGCAATGGATGGCGCTCAGGGCGAGCTTCACGCATTGGCGCTGAAGACGCGGGCGCCGGACTGAAGATGGCGAGGGGGACGCCGCTGGAAGACAGGCTGGCGGGGCGTTTGCCGCTGGCTTTCGGCGTCAGCGGTCCGCTGGCGCTGGCGGC
>JBGSUF010000103.1:0-3819 GCA_041736285.1 Hyphomonadaceae bacterium
GACATCCGCCGCGCCCACCGCGGCCGATGCCAGCACATCAATCGTGATGTCGGCGAGGGCCGCTTCCTGTCCCCGCGTCATGGCAACGCAGCGGGCGGCAATGGTCTCGTCGCCGCGCACCAGCGCCACGTCGCAGGCCGAACCCGTCGTGTCCAGACAGAGCGTCAGCATGCCGCCGCCTGAACCCGCGGCGGCAGACATGTCACACAATCTCCGCCAGAACTTCGCGGCGTCGGCATCAAGGCACCCGTCTTTCGTTTCGCCAGAGGCTGTCGGCTCAGCTTCTCATGTGCGGCACAAGTGGCCGTCTGCAATCAATTGCTCCAAGCCCGCCTTACAGCACGCGGCACGCTTCCTCGAAGCTCAGGCGCGGCGAACGCGGGAAAAGATTCTCCGTTGAGCCATGCCCGATGCTGCACAGGAAATCGGCGCGCCAGTGGGCCATCTCGCCGCCTTCCTTCTCAAAGAATTCTTGGGTCACGCCCGCCTTGTCGAACCCAGACATCGGGCCGCAGTCGAGGCCGAGCGCGCGCGCCGCGAGCATCAGATATGCGCCCTGAAGGGTGCCATTGCGTTCGCCCGCATCGACCCGTGCGGCGTCGCCCTCAAACCAGTCCTTGGCGCCCGGATTGTGGGGGAAGAGCTGCGGCAGCTTTTCATGGAAGCGATAATCCCAGGCGATGATGGCCACCCATGGCGCGCTCATCGTCTTGGCGCGGTTGCCCTCAGACAGGAAAGGCTCAAGCCGCTTCTTGCCGGCCTCACTGCCGATAAAGACAAACCGCGCCGGGGAATTGTTCGCGCTCGTCGGGCCGAGCCTTGCGAGATCGTACACATGCCGGATCAGCGTCTCCGGCACGCTGGCGTCCGTCCAGGCATTGTAAGTGCGTGCTTCGCGGAAAATCAGGTCAAGCGCGTGGTCATTGGCCATGTCGGTCATGTCGGTCGGTCCTCTTGCGATTGGAGCTTCAGCACAACAGTTGGCGCAGAAACACCACCGCTTCAATCAGCAGCGCCGGAATAACTGAAATACAGCCTATCCGATCCGGTCGATAAACCACTGGACCAGCCGTCTCCACACCTCGTCCTTGTCAGCGCCGTCCTCAAATCCCCGGTCAAGGTCGGGATTGTCGTTGATTTCGATGACATAGACCTGATCGCCGCGCTGCTTCAGGTCGACGCCGTAAAGGCCATCGCCGATCAGCGAGGCGGCCCGCACAGCCACCTCGATCACCTCCGGCGGCGCATCCTTCAGGGCGACCGCTTCGACGGCGCCGGATGTCGCCCGGCCGAGACTGTCATAGCGCACGACCTGCCAGTGCTTGCGGGCCATCTTGTACTTGCAGGCAAACAGCGCCTCCCCGCCGAGGACGCCAACCCGCCAGTCAAAATCGGTCGGCAGGTATTCCTGCAGCAGGAGCAGGTCTGAATCCTTGAACAACCGTTCGGCGAGCGTCTTCAATTCCTCCGCTGTCGCCGCCTTGTGCACACCGCGCGAGAACGAACTGTCAGGCGCCTTGATGACCACGGGCAGGCCCAGAAGTGCAATGATCGGCTCGATCGGATCGCGTTCACCGATCATCGCCGTCCGCGGCGCCGGCAGGCCCGCCGCCTCAAGGATTTCCTTCAGATAGACCTTGTTGGTGCAGCGAATCATCGACTGCGGATCGTCAATGACAGGCATCCCTTCCTGCTGCGCGCGTCTTGCAAAGCGGTAGGTGTGGTTGTCGATGCTCGTCGTCTCCCGGATGAACAGGGCATCGAACTCGGCCAGCCGGGACAGGTCGCGCCGGGTGATCGGCTCCACCTCCATTCCCATCTTCTCCGCAATGGCGGCAAAATACTTCAGGCTTTCCGGCCGCGACGGCGGCAGCGCATCTTCCGGATCCTGCAGCACCGCCAGCGCGTAGCGGGCCGCCTGCCGGGTCTTTGGCGAACGCCACTCGCGCCGGGCATGGCTGTTGAGCGCCGAGAGGAAGAAAGCCCGCTCCTCCCCTTGCAGCTTCTGTGCTGATCGCGCGCGGATGCGCCTGATCTTGACGGCGCGGGCGTCAGCCCCGGCCTGCACCTCGATCTCGACAATCGGACAGGGAAACCAGTCGAACACCAGCCGGCCGAATGTCTTGAAGGTCGGGTCGAGCGTCATGCCAAAACAGCAGAGAATCCGAAACGCCTCGCCGGAAACGCCCGGCAGGCGCGAGAGGGCCTTGCCCAGCGCCGCCTCAAGCTCCGGCAGCGCGTGCGCGTACAAAGCCTCCCGCCCGAGTTCCAGCGCGGCCATGACGCTCGGCAACACCCTGTGCCCGCGCGCCTCCGCCAGAAGCGAGGCAAAATAGCCCTCCGTCTGGTAGCCATAGCTGCGCGACAGGTTGATGACCTTCGTGCGCGGATCAAACAGCGCCGGCTTGGCGAGGTAGTCACGCACAAGCATGACCTTGTGCGGACTGTCGGCGTGCGAGAGGTCGCGATAGGTGTCGACTAGGATGACCCAGTTGCTCATCATTGTCCTTCCAGAGCGAATGTCCGGCGCATCCGGAGCGCGCTCATGCCGTCGGCATAGAAACCCGGCCTGATGGCAAAGCGGACGTAGCCGTGCGCGAGATAAAGGTCGATGGCCGCCGTGTTGTCTGCGCGCACTTCAAGGCGCATGCCGGTCTTTCCTGCCTTGCGGCTCTTGTTCTCGGCGGCCTTCACGAGTGCGGCGCCGATGCCCTGTCCCCGCATCGAGGGGTGGACGGCGAGGCTGTAGAGGCGCGCGTCCGGGCTGTCGCGCCGCAACAGCACCACCGATGCGCCGACGAGCCCCCCGCCTGCGTCCTGCGCCACCTGAACGTCAGCCCGCAGGGAACTCACCAGCCTTGCAAAACTCGCCCGGGAAAGCCGGTCGCGCGTGAAACATTCCTTCTCGAGCCGACAGAGCGGTTCGATGTCATCTGGCCCGGCGGGTCGCAGGCTGCATTCGGTCCCGGATTTCGGGCCTTCACAATCGCTCAGAGAACGGCCTCCACGGCGGTAACTTCCGGCACATAGGCCCGCAGCATGTTCTCGATGCCCTGCTTCAGCGTGAGGGTCGAGGACGGGCAACCCGCGCAGGCCCCGCGCATGTGCAGATGGACCGTTCCGGTTTCGGCGTCGAAGCGGTCGAACACGATATCGCCGCCGTCCTGCGCCACGGCCGGGCGCACGCGGGTGTCGATCAGTTCGCGAATTTCCTTCACGATTTCGGCGGTCTCGCCCTCATATTCGATCTCACTTGTCGGCGTCTGGTCCGCGCCGGCATCCAGCACGGGAAGCCCGGCGACGAAATGATCCATGATCGCCGCCAGCGCCATCGGCTTGACATGCGCCCAGTCGGTCCCGGCCGTCTTTGTGATCGAAATGAAATCGCTGCCGAGAAAGACGCGCTCGACGCCGCGCACGCAGAACAGCGCCTGTGCCAGCCTCGAATCGCCGGCCGCATCCTCGCTGGCATAGTCGCGGGGGGCGGCGTCTCCCGTCACGTCCTGACCCGGCAGGAATTTCAGCGTGTCCGGATTTGGCGTGGCTTCGGTCTGGATGAACATCGGATCGGCCCTTTCGCTGGCGACGGCAGCCCTGATGTCGCTAGATGGCCATGTCCTGCCATTGATTCAAGCGCCAATGGGTCGCCGCGGATCAATGTTCTAGCGCAGTTGTGCCGGTTTCAGCGACGGGCCTGCATAGGCGGCGACGAGCGCTGCGGCCTCTTCATCGGCCCCGGCAGAGCCAGCGTTCTCCGGCTCCGTCGTGGTGGGCTCCTCAGCCACGGGGGCCTGCGGCGGCGCGATGGCGGCGAGCGCG
>JBGSUF010000141.1:0-3933 GCA_041736285.1 Hyphomonadaceae bacterium
CCGCGACCAGGCTCTCTCCATGCTCGCCGCCGGGCGCACGCTCGAAGAGATCGCCGCCGCCGTCGGCTCGCCCGTGGTCTCCTACGCGCCGGTGCTGGCGACGGGTGCGACCGGAGACGGCGTCCGACTGACCATTGCCGACTATACCGAAGCGCTCGCCCAGGCGCAGGATCTCCTGGAGGGCGAGGTTACCGACCCGTTCTCCCCGCGCCTCAATCCGGTGCCTGAAGCGCCGGATACGGCAAAGGTTGAGCATCTTGTCCTCGTGCGGGTCGACCGGATCGTGGCGCCCTACACCCCGCCGCTGGACGAATTGCGACCGCTCATCCTCGCCAATCTCAGCCTGCAGAAAGGCTCCGTTGCCGTGGCCGATTATGCCGCAGAGATGAAGCTGCGCCTGCAGAGCGGGGAGACCGACCTTGTCGCCATCGCCGCCTCGGTCGGGGCTGTCGTCAATTCGCCCGTGGGCGGCATCGACCGCCGCAACATCCCGCAGGACTGGGGCAACAACCTTACCAATGGCGTTTTCGTCGCCCGCAGCGGTGAATATGTCGTCGTGCCGAACCGTCTTGGCGGCGTCACGGCGGCGCGCATCGGCGACATCGGCCTTGTTCCGGAAGGGGCTGAAGCCGGGGTTCCGCAGGTTCGCACCGTCCTCACAGGCAGCGTCTCCGAAGATCTCCTCATCGCCGGTTTCACCTCCATGCAGGACGCGATCGAGGTCAAGGTCGACAAGCGCCGCTATCCCGAATACCGCGCAAGGCTCCAGACCGGACGATGACCCAGAAGGCTGAAGGGGCAGCAAGCCCCGGCACCGGCCGCGCCCGGCTCCTTGTCCGTCGCCGCATCGGTGATCTCGACACCCCCGTCGGGGCGATGCTGAAGCTCGGCGCCGAGCAGGCCGGCTCCTTCCTGTTCGAATCGATCCATGGCGGCGAGCGGCTTGGCCGGTATTCCTTCATCGGCCTGAAGCCTGACCTGTGGTGGCGCGTCACCGGCGGCCAGGCCGAGACCGCGCGCGACGAACACTTCGCCGACATCATTGCGCGCAGTGACGATCCCGTCGCCGACCTTCGCCGCTTCGCCGACCTTGGCCTTGCCGACGTCGATTCGCGTGAGGAATTGCCGCCAATGGCCTCGGGCGTGTTCGGCTATGTCGGCTATGACATGATTGACCATTTCGAGCCGGTCGGCATCTCCTCGCCGGACGTTCTGGGCGTGCCGGAAGCGGTTCTGGTGCGGCCGACGCAGATCATCATCTTCGACCATCTCTATCAGGAAATGATCCTCGTGGCCCGTGTCGAGCCGGGAGCCAGCGAGGCCGAAGCCTCCACCGGGCTGGACGCCCTCATCCGCGCGCTCGAAATTCCGGCCCCGCTTTCCGATGGCCAGCCCGCCCCCGACACGCTCGACTTCCGCTCCAACATCTCAAGGGAGCGCTACTTCGACATCGTCGACCGCGCCCGCGACTACATCCGCGCGGGTGACATCTTCCAGGTCGTGCCGAGCCAGCGCTTCACCTCCCCCTTCAACCGCCGCTCCATATCCCTCTACCGCGCCCTGCGCCGCCTCAACCCGTCCGCCTTCATGTTCCACATGCGCCTCGGCGCGGTGCAGCTTGTCGGCTCCAGCCCCGAAATCCTCGTCCGCGTGCGCAATGGCCGTGTCGCCATCCGCCCGATCGCCGGAACCCGCCCGCGCACGGGCGATCCCGTCATAGACGCCGCCGCGCAGGCCAGCCTCCTCGCCGACGAGAAGGAATTGGCCGAACACCTCATGCTGCTGGACCTTGGCCGCAATGATGTCGGCCGCGTCGCCGCCTATGGCAGCGTCGAAGTCACCGAGCAGTTCGTCGTCGAGCGCTACAGCCACGTCATGCACATCGTCTCCCACGTCGAGGGCGACCTGCGCAGCGGCCTGCACCCCGTCGACGCGCTGATGGCGGGCTTCCCGGCCGGTACGGTCTCCGGCGCGCCCAAGATCCGCGCCATGCAGATCATCGACGAACTGGAGCCGTCCCGCCGAGGCGTCTATGGCGGCGCGGTCGGTTATTTCGGCTATCGCGGCGACCTCGACACCTGCATCGCGCTGCGCACTGCTGTCATCACCGGCGACCAGCTCCACATTCAGGCGGGCGGCGGCGTCGTTCTCGACAGCGTCGCCCAGTATGAATACGACGAGACCCTCCACAAGGCCGGAGCGCTGATGAAAGCCGCCGCCCTCGCCGCCCATTACGAGCCCGACCAATGATCCTCGTCGTCGACAATTACGACAGCTTCACCTGGAACCTCGTTCATTACATCGAGCAGGCCGGCGGGCGCACCCATGTCGTGCGCAATGACGCGCTGACGACCGCGCAGGCCCTCGCCCTTGCCCCGTCCGGCATCGTCTTGTCGCCCGGCCCCTGCACCCCGAACGAGGCCGGAATCTGCGTCGATCTGGTCCGCGCGGCGCCCGCCGCCCTCCCCATACTCGGCGTCTGCCTCGGCCATCAGGCCATCGGTCAGGCACTCGGCGGCGCTGTCGTCTCCGCCCGTGAAATCCGCCACGGCAAGCTCTCCGTCATCACTCACACCGGCGGCGCCCTGTTTGACGGGCTGCCGCAGAGCTTCACCGTGACGCGCTACCATTCCCTCGCGGTTCGCGCCGCCGACCTGCCCCCCGGACTGCGCATCGACGCGACCACGCCCGACGGTGAGATCATGGCGTTCTCGCACACCCAGCGCCCGGTCTTCGGCGTCCAGTTCCACCCCGAAAGCATCCGCACCGAGCACGGCCACGCCATGCTGGAAAACTTCGTCCGGCTCACCCGCAGCGACGTGGACCCCGCCCGATGACCGCAACGCCCGATCCCCACCTTGCCGGCGCCATCAAGACCCTCGCCGATGGCCAGCTTCCCGGCGCCGACACGCTCGAACCGGCGTTTGAGGCCCTTCTCGCCGGCGCCGCCAGTCCTGAGCACATCGCCGCCTTCCTGATGGGCCTGCGCTGTATCGGGGAGACCGAGGACGTGCTCGTCGCGGGCGCGCGCGTGATGCGCCGTCATGCCCGCCGGATCGTGATTGACGGCCCCCTCCTCGACACTTGTGGCACAGGCGGCCTGCCGTGGGTTTCGCTCAACACCTCGACCGCCTCGGCCATTCTCGTGGCGGCCTGCGGCGGGCGCGTCGCCAAGCACGGCAACCGTTCCGTCCCGCCCAAGACCGGCAGCGCAGACGTGCTTGAAGCGCTCGGCGTTGCGCTCGACATTGACGAGGCGACCTTCCGCGCCTGCCTTGAGGGTTGCGGCGTCGGCTTCCTCTTCGCCCGTGCCCATCATTCGGCCATGCGCCACGTTGCCCCGGTCCGCCAGTCGCTGGGCATACGCACCGTTTTCAACCTGCTCGGGCCGCTGACCAATCCCGCCGGTGCCAGCCACCAGATCCTCGGCGTCTATTCCCAGGATCTCATCCGGCCCATGGCCAGCGCCCTGCAGCGCCTCGGCACCCGCCGCGCGCTCATTGTTCACGGCCTCGATGGAATTGACGAAATCTCGATCTCCGGCCCGACCCGCGTTTGCGAGATCGACGGCGACAGTCTGAAATCCTGGGAAATGACGCCGGAGGATGCCGGCTTCTCCCGCCATCCCCTCGCGTCGCTGACCGGCGGCACCGCGCAGGAAAACGCAAGAGCCATCGGCGAGCTGTTCGAAGGGCGGCCCGGCCCGTTCCGCGACATGGTCTGCCTGAACGCGGGCGCTGGCCTCCATCTCCTCGGCCTCGCGCCCAACATCGGCGAAGGCGCAGTCCTTGCCGCCGCGGCCATCGACAGCGGCGCAGCGCAGGCCACCCTCGCCCGCCTTGCCGCCCTCTCACACGGGCGCACACAATGACCACGCTCACCGCGCTCGACCGCATCATCGCCTACAAGCGTGAGGAAGCGCAGGCCCTCCTC
>JBGSUF010000152.1:0-5909 GCA_041736285.1 Hyphomonadaceae bacterium
CTCCGCCCGCGCGGCGCAGGCGCTGCGCTTTCGCACCGTCACGGTTGCGCGCGGCGATCCGCGTCCCGGCACCGAGCAGCCATGGCTGGACCTCCACGACTGGCTCGACCTGTCCTATCCCGGCGTCGGGCGTGAAATGACGCGCGAAATCGTCCCCGGCACGCTCACCCTCCTCTACACCTGGCCGGGCAGCGATCCGTCCCTGCCGCCCATCCTGCTGATGGCCCATCAGGATGTGGTGCCGGTCAATATCGGGACGGAGGGTGACTGGACCGCCCCGCCATTCGCCGGGGACATTCAGGACGGCTTCCTCTATGGCCGCGGCGCCATCGACAACAAGGTCTCCCTCGTCGCCATCATGGAGGCGTCCGAGGCCCTGATCGCGACAGGCTTTGTCCCGCGGCGCACAATCCTCATCATGTTCGGCCATGACGAGGAGGTGCAGGGCTCGGGCGCGTCGGCCGGAATCGCCCTGCTGAAGTCGCGCGGCGTCGCCCCGGAAATGGTTCTCGACGAAGGCTTCATGGTGGTTGACCCCTTCCCCCTGACCGGCAAGCCGATGGGCCTGATCGGCGTTGCGGAAAAGGGCTATCTGACCCTCCGCATCGTCGCCGACGCGGCCGGGGGACATTCCTCCACGCCGCCGCGAGACAGCGCGACCGTCCGCCTGTCGCGCGCCATTGTCGCGCTGGATGAGAACCAGATGCCATCCGATTTCTCAAATCCCATCGTTTCAGGCCTGTTTCGCGGGGCTTCGGCAGACCTTCCCTTCGCCACGCGCATGGCGATGTCCAATCTCTGGCTGTTCCGGCCACTGGTCGAGGGCCAGATGGCGGCCATGCCGGAAGCGAACGCGATGATCCGCACGACCACCGCGCCGACCATGCTCTACGGCTCGGCCAAGGAGAACGTTCTCGCCCAGCAGGCGTCGGCGCTCGTCAACTTCCGGGTTCACCCGAAGGACACGCCGGAGGATGTCATCGCCCATGTCGAGAAACTGATCGCGCCGATCGGGGGCCTGCGCGTCGAGATTCCCGAAAGCGGCATTGCGGGCACGGCCGCCAGCCCGGTCTCCCCGACCGACAACCGCGCATGGGCCGTGCTGTCGGCCGTGGCAAGTCGCACCGGCGACGGCGCGCCCGTCTCCCCCGGCCTTGTGCTCGGCGCGACCGATGCGCGCTATGCGGCAGCGATCTCATCCAGCGTCTACCGGTTTTCTCCCTCCGTGCTCTCGCCGGGCGAACTGAAGGGCTTTCACGGGACCAATGAGCGGATTTCCGTTGCGAACATCCAGCGCATGGTCGAAGGCTATTCGCTCATCATGATGGTCATGGCAGGAGAGTAGAATGCGACGGGTAAAGGTGCCAGCAATCGGTAACTTTGTGGTGGCAGCGGGCCTTGGCGCTGCCGGCCTCGGCGCCGCCTGCAGTCCGGTATCCGCCCCCCCTTCACCGGCAGAACCGGGCGCTCCGGCCATCGTGGAGCGTCTGATCGCCGATGCCGACCTCAACGGCAAATCGCTCGAAGTTCCCCTCGGCGCCGAGCTTGAAATCCGTCTCGAAAGCATCCCGACTGCCGGCTATTCGTGGTTTGTCCGCCAGGTGCCCACCTGCTTCGAGCTGGTCGGGGAGACCACCGAGCCGACGAACCCCGAAACCCAGAACCAGCCCGGCTTCACCGGCGGCAATCACTGGATCGTCTTCCGCTTCCGCGCCACATCCGTCTGCGAGGGCCAGTTCGCCCTTGAGGAAGGACGCGCCTGGGAGATGGAGGGCGGCACGCCGCCGAGCAGCGAGTGGGTGCTGGACGTGCGCGTGCCCCCGGCGGCATAGATCGCCATGGCCGATACGCAGATCACCCCAGCCAATGCCGACACCAATGACGCCCCGCGCGGCATCTCGCCCGAGGGCTGGCTCACCGACAGCTGGTATCTCGCCTGCACCTCGGCCGAACTGAAGCGCGGGCAGCAATTTCGCCGGATCATTCTCGGCCAGCCCGTCCTGCTCGCGCGGACAGCCGACGGCGACGCGTTCGCCCTGCGCGACATCTGCCCGCACCGCCTCGTGCCGCTGTCAGCCGGGCGGAAGGTGGAGACCGGAGGCGAGCCGACGGTGGAGTGTCCCTATCATGGCTGGCGTTTCGGCACCGATGGTGGCTGCCGCCTGATGCCGTCGCTGACCGATGAGGACCGGCTTGACCCGGCCCGCGTCAAGGTCCGCCGCTACCCGCTGCATGAGGCCAGCGGCATGGTCTTCATCTACATCGCGCACGACCCGCGCGACACCGGACCGCCCGTCATGCCCCCGCCGGATTTCGGCGCGCTGCCGGACCGCCCGAAATTCGTCGTCGAGGACATGTTCAACGCTAACATGGACGATGCTGTCGTCGGACTGATGGACCCGGCGCATGTCGGCTTTGTCCATTCGCAATGGTGGTGGCGGCCAAAATCGGTCGGCCTGCGCCTCAAGGAGAAACCCTTCGAGCCGCGCGAGCGGGGCTGGGCGATTGCGCGTCACCAGCCGTCATCCAACTCGATCGCCTACAAGGCGCTGTTTGGCGGCTCCGTCACGACCGAGATCGTGTTCCAGCTTCCGGGCTTTCGCTGGGAGATCGTCGAGAATGACCGCGCCCGCCTTCTCACCCTCACCTGCCTGACCCCGGAGGCGGAGAAACGCACCCGGATCACGCAGATCACATGGTGGCACGGCGCGCCGCTCCTGAATCTGGCCATTCCGGTCCTGAAACCCGCCGCACGTACCTTCCTGCAACAGGACGGCCACATGGTCGACCTTCAGAATGAAGGCATGAAATACCAGAAGAACATGCTCTGGATCGACGATATCGACATTCAGGCCAAATGGTATCAGGCGCTCAAGAAGAGCTGGACCCGCGCGCGCAGCGACGGCAGCGATTTCGTCAGCCCGATCACCGCCCGCACCCTGCGTTGGCGCAGTTGACCCGCTGTCCCATGCCGCCCGCAACGCCCCAGGACCTGTTCGCCTTCCTCGACGCACATGCAATCGCCCACCATACGACGCAGCATCCGCCGCTCTTCACCGTCGCCGAAAGCGCCGCGCTGAAGGCCGACCTCCCCGGCGGCCACACCAAGAACCTGTTCATGAAGGACAAGTCGGGCACGCTCGTCCTGATTTCCGCCGAGGCGCATGCCGGCATACACCTGAACCGCCTGCACCGCCATCTCGGCACCGGACGGCTGTCTTTTACCGACGCTGACCTCCTGTTTGACGCGCTCGGCGTGCGGCCGGGCTCGGTAACAGCGTTTTCCCTCATCAACGACGCCCAGGGCCGGGTCCGCTTCATCCTCGATGCCGCCCTGATGGAGACCGACCCGATCAACTTTCATCCCCTCGTCAACACCGCCACCACCGCCATTTCCCGCCACGACCTCATGAAATTCGCGCGACTGACCGGGCACGAGCCGGAAATCATGGATTTCAGAAAGCTCGCGGATGAGGCTGACTGACCCGGTTGCAGTCCGTCACCGCGCATCCCACATGACGTGTCAGAGCCGGTGCGAGGCCGGTCAGCAAAGGGGAGAATCCAGACATGATCGCCTACACCGTCGTCGGTACGAATGATCTTGAGAAGGCCACGCAATTCTATGACGCCCTGCTCGCCGTGATCGGCGCGAAGGCGGCTATGAACATGGAGCGCGGACGTTTTTACGCGACCTCCCCGAACGCACCGATGTTCGGCGTGATGAAGCCGCATGACGGCAACTCCGCCAATGTCGGCAACGGCATGATGATCACCCTCTCCGCGCCGGACAAGGACGCCGTCACCGCCGTCCATGCCAAGGCGATCGAACTGGGCGGCACCTGCGAAGGCCCTCCCGGCGAGCGCGGCATGCCGGGCATTCACTTCGCCTATTTCCGGGATCTCGACGGCAACAAGGTCGCCGTCATGGGCCGCGGCTGAACACCAAACTCGACAGAGGACTGACTCTCTCATGGTTGACTTCTACTCCGGCGACACTGGCGCCACGCCCGCCCCTTCCCCCGGCCCGGACATTCTCGACGGGACCGATGCGGAATTCCTGAAGGATGTCGTCGAGGAATCGAAGACACGGCCCGTGCTTGTCGATTTCTGGGCACCATGGTGCGGTCCCTGCCGGGCACTCACCCCGACGCTGGAAAAGGCGATAAAGGCACGAGGCGGCAAGGTCCGCCTCGTGAAGATCAATGTCGACGAGCACCAGCAATATGCCAGCCAGCTCGGTGCGCGCTCCATCCCCTTCGTGGTGGCCTTCAATGATGGCCGCCCGGTCGATGCCTTCATGGGCGCGCAGCCGGAAAGCCAGGTGAATATCTTCATCGACAAGGCGATCTCCGGCACGTCCGAGGCCGAGGCGATCGAAAAGGCGCTCGAAGCGGCCGACGAGGCCTTCCGCAACAGCGATTTCGAGACCGCGATGCAGACCTATGCCGCCGTGCTGGGCGCCGACCGCGAGAACATTGCCGCGCTGGCCGGCCTCGCGCGCGTCTTCCTTGTCACCGGCGAGGATGACAAGGCACGGCAGGTGCTGGACATGGTGCCGGAGGCGAAACGCTCCGATCCCTCCATCCGCAGCGTCGCCACGGCGCTGGAATTGTCCACCGAGGACGTGCCCGCCGCCGATGAACTGGCCAGCCAGATCGCCGCCGTCGAGGCCGCGCCGGATGATGTTGACGCACGCTTCGCCCTCGCCGAGGCCCTCGTCGCCGCCCGTCGCAATGAGGAGGCCGTCAGCCACCTCCTGACCCTCCTGTCGCGCGACCTCGCCGCCCGGGACGGAGAAGCCAAGGCGCTTTTGCTGAAAGTCTTCGAGGCCGAAGGTCCGAAGTCGAAGCTGACCATTGAGGGGCGCCGGAAGCTTTCTGCCCTGATGTTTTCCTGACTTGCGCGCGTCCCTGTGTGTCACCAACTGATCCGCAGGGATGAATTCCCGCCAGCCAACCGACCGGATTGATATGAGCCAGCGTGATTACTATGAAGTCCTCGGCGTGGCCCGCGATGCCGACGCGGCGGCGCTGAAAAGTGCGTACCGAAAGCTCGCGATGAAATTCCACCCTGACCAGAATCAGGGAAACGCCGAGTCCGAGGAGAAGTTCAAGGCGATCGCCGAGGCCTATGCGGTCCTGTCCGATCCTGAAAAACGCGCAGCTTATGACCGGTTCGGCCATGCGGCCTTTCAGAATGGCGGCGGCGGAGGCTCCCCCTTCGGCCCTGGCGGCGCCGATCCGCGTGACATCTTCGAAGACCTGTTCGGCCAGATTTTCGGCGCAAGTGCTGGCCGGCGGCGCCAGGCGGGTCCGGCACGCGGCGCAGACCTGCGTTACGACCACGAAATCTCCCTCGAAGACGCCTTCCATGGCCGCGACATCACGATCAAGGTGCCGACG
This sequence comes from Hyphomonadaceae bacterium, assembly GCA_041736285.1. Lineage (GTDB taxonomy): Bacteria > Pseudomonadota > Alphaproteobacteria > Caulobacterales > Hyphomonadaceae > JBGSUF01. The sequence continues at coordinate 5,403 of JBGSUF010000152.1, forward strand.
GCGGAGACCTGCGGCCATTGCACGGGTTCAGGCTCAGAGCCGGGTCACACGCCGGAAACCTGCACGGATTGCGGCGGCGCGGGCCGCGTGCGAACCCAGAACGGCTTTTTCCAGATGGAGCGCGCGTGCGGGCGCTGCGGCGGGCGCGGCAAGATCATCCGCCATCCCTGCAACACCTGCCATGGTCGCGGCACTGTCGACAAGGAACGCTCGCTGTCGGTGAACATTCCGGCGGGTGTTGAGAGCGGCATGCGCATCCGCCTCTCCGGCGAGGGTGAGGCCGGGGCGCAGGGCGGCCCGAAGGGTGACCTCTACATCTTCATCACCGTCAGCGAGCACGAAATCTTCGAGCGCGACGGTCAGAACCTCTATTGCCGCACGCCGGTTCCGATGTGCAAGGCGGCACTGGGCGGGGAAATCGAGCTGCCGACCATTGACGGTGGCCGCGCGCGCGTCGCCATTCCCGAGGGCGCGCAGACCGGCCGCCAGCTTCGCCTGCGCGGCAAG
>JBGSUF010000163.1:0-12674 GCA_041736285.1 Hyphomonadaceae bacterium
CGCCACGCTCATCGACAAGGCCGAGGGCGCGGGCGTCCCGGCCGGCCCAGATGCGGCCGCGGGCGATGGCGCCGACTTCATTGACCGACATGCCGCGCCCATCGGCAACAATGCCGATGAAGCGGTCATAGGTGCGCACCAGCGAGGTTTCAAAGGCGGCATACTGGCTCGGCGTGAACGGCGCTGCGCCGAATGCGTCGGCAAAGTCGCCGCCGACGCTGAGCGTATCGAAGTTCAGGCCGATGGAGGCGGCGGCATCGGCGACGGCGAACTTGCCGCCGAGAACGCCGATCGAGCCGGTTATGGTGGTGTCGAGGGCGTAGATGTAGTCGGCCCCGGCGGCGACATAATAGCCACCCGATGCAGCAACGCTGCCCATGGACACGACGACGGGCTTGCCTTTTTCCTGCGCGGTCTCGACGGCGCGCCAGATCTGGTCAGACGCAATGGCCGAACCGCCGCCGCTGTCGATCCGGAAGACGATGGCGCGGATATTCTCGTCATTGGCCGCGTCATAGATGGCCTGCGCCATGCGGTCCGAGGCAAAGCTCGCCTCGGCATCGAACGGGCCGCCCTGTCCGCCGCCCGTGACAATGCCGCCCTCGCCGCCGATCAGCGCGATCATTGGGAATTCGCTCTGGTCGAGCAAGGGGGCGCGATAGGCGGAAATGTCGACAACGGGGGTGTCAGCCGATCCGGCACGCTCCTGCGCGGCGACCTTGGCTTCTTCCGGCCAGCCAAGCCGGGTCACGAGACCGGCGGCGAGGGCGTCTTCGTCGCTGATCGGGCTGGATTCGAGCAGGGCGCGCAGGCCGACGGGATCAAGGCCGCGGTCGGCGGCAATGTCGGCGATCGAAAGATCCCAGACCGTGTTGGCAACCATCCCGAGCGATTCGTTCTGGGTGTCGGTATAGCCAGCCTCCGTGAAGGTGTAGACATAGTCCTTGTACTCATAGAGCTGCACGAATTGCGGCACGATTTTCAGCTTGTCGAGCGCGCCGCCGAAGAAGAGCGATTCGAACGAGACGCCGGGGATCGAGATGTCGGCGCCGGGCTGCAGCCAGATTTCGTCCGCCGCAGCAATGGCGCGGTAGGTCGACGGTCCGCCGATCAGCGAGCCCTGACTGTGGACAATGACGAACTTGCCGTTGGATTTGAGCCTTGCAAGCGCATCGCGCATTTCCTCGGCGCGCGAGGAACCGATGCCGAACTCGCTGGCGCGGATGAAGATGCCCTTGACGCTGGGATCGGTCTCAGCCGCGCGCAGGTTGAGCAGGATGTCGGTGAAGCCGAAGCCACCACCCAGCGCCGCCAGCCCGCCGGAGGGCGCCTGGTCAGGGTAGCCGGTGCGCATGTCGATGCTGATGACCTGCGCGTCCGGGCGGGGCGGCTCGCGACCGGCGGAACCGATGACGGACATCAGGATGCCGAACACGGAAACGGTGAACAGGATCAGCGCGACGAGGGCACCGAGGAAGGAAAGCAAGAACGTGCGCAAGGATGAGACCTCCGGTGAGGGGAGACGGGAAATTATCGAAAAAGGATATGGGCATTACCGAAAAAAGGAAAGGGTCGCTTGTATATGGGGGCGGCAAAGGGCGCTGCCTGCGACATCACGTCAGCATGATACGGGACACAGAAGGCGATCCACCCCCTGAGCGCGGTCCATGTGAGGGCATCAGCCCGATACGGGACCCGACAAAAGCCTCAGCCCTGAGCGCGGTCCATGTGAGGGCATAAGCCCGATACGGGACCCGACAAAAATGGTCGGAACAGGAGGATTCGAACCTCCGACCCCTGCCTCCCGAAGACAGTGCTCTACCAGGCTGAGCTATGTTCCGATGCGTCGCGCGGCGATGGCCCGGCGAACCGAGGGTTGCCAATAGCGAAGAAGCGGAACCTGCGCAATGGGGGATGTAGCGCCCGGGTGATGAAATTGCGCTGTCGGGGGTGTTGCAAACGGCTGGAAAACTGGATAGACCGCCGCTCTCAATTGGGGTGTCGCCAAGTGGTAAGGCAGCGGTTTTTGGTACCGCCATTCCCAGGTTCGAATCCTGGCACCCCAGCCATTCTTCCCATCAGCCCTGTTCAAGGTGAACGATTTCAGAGCGTCTCCGGCGTGGGCGCGATTTCCGCCTGAACGGAATGTCAGAATTGCTGCGCCGCACAACATGACAGCGGTGGTAATTCGTTTCGGCTTGTGTCTAATTCGCCCGTGTGTGCCCGGGATGCGTTCCCGGGCAGGTCGTTTTCGGCCTGCAGTCGGACTGAGTGAAAGTCTTGCGCGATCAATTCCATCGCGTCAGACTCTTGAGGTGGCACTTCAATTGCCGCGCAAGGCCGACAAGCAAGTTGATTGCGGCCAGAGGGGTTGCTAGCGTCCGAGAGGTCGTTGCTTCGGGGAAGTCCCGGAGCACGCGTCAGCCGGAGGCAAAACGGCAGAGCAGGCTGGACATGTCGCGCGCGGCGCGTCCGGCAATCGGCGAGGAGGAGCCGAAAAGATCGAGGAGAGGGCGGTTCACGCTCCACATCGAAACGACGTCACGGTGCTGACCGGGCCTTATGGTTCGGCCGGACGCCAATCAGATACACTTGCGGCATATGTGTTTTTGTTCGCCGCGCACAAGGAGCTGTCTGCCAGAGACCGGGAAAACCGGACGGCAGGCCTGGACAGTCAAGAAATTCGCGCGCCAGACGGTCAGACGGCCACGGCGCGTTTCCCTTCGGAGAGTGAGAGGCGAACATGATGCGTGTTCTTAAACCGGCCCGGGGCGCTATTGCCGCCGTGCTGCTTGTTACAGGGTTCGGGGTTGCCAGCGCGCAGCTGAGCCAGACGCTCGACACGGGCGAGCGGGCGACCGGACGGGCGATTGAGATTCAGAGGCAGATCAACCAGCTGGACGATGCGCGCACGGACATGGTCGGCGAATACCGCACCCTGCTCCAGCGCCGCACCGCTGAAGAGCTTTATGCTCGCCAGCAGGCGAAGGTTGTCGAAGCGCAGCGCGCCGAGATCGCCTCACTTGAGGAGCAGCTTGGCCGCGTCGACGAGATCGCCGCGCAGACCACGCCGATGCTGTACCAGATGATTGAAGACCTTGAGGTTTTCGTCGCTGCCGATCTGCCGTTCAAGATGGCAGAGCGCTCCGAGCGTCTCGCCATGCTGCGTGCGGCGATGGAACGTCCGGACGTTCCGCCGGCCGAGCGCTATCGCCTCATCATCGCCGCCTACCAGTCGGAAATGGAATACGGCAACACGATCGACACCTGGGTCGAGGAAGTCGACATCGACGGCGCGGCAACCAATGTGAACATGTTCATGTATGGCCGTGTCGCCCTCGTCTACATGACGCCGGACCGCAAGATCGTTCGCCGCTATGACCGCGCCAGCGGCCAGTGGGTCGATGCCAGCCGCTATCGCGACGATGTGCTGAAAGCGATCCGTGTCGCCAGTGACGTGGCGCAGCCGGACGTGCTGTTCGCGCCGCTTTCCAAGTTCGCCGTCAACTGACGCCCGACAGACATTCAAGGACAACGACCATGAAACTTATGTCGTCTATGAAATCCCTTGGTGCAGCGGTCGTGATCGGCCTCTCCGGGATTGCCGCTGCGCCTGCGATGGCGCAGGCCTCCAGCCTGAGCGACGTGCTCGAAGCGGTTCGCCGTGACAGCTCGCAGCTGACCGCCGAGAACGAAGCGCGCCTGCGCGAGTTCGAAGCGGCCCGCGCCGAACAGGCCAACCGCCTCGCCGCCCTGCGCGCCGAAGTCGGCCAGATCCAGGGCCGCGCCAGCGCGCTCTCGGCAGAATTCGATGCCAATGAGCGTCGCCTCGGCGAACTCCAGACCCAGCTCGAAACCGATGCCGGCGACTTCTCCGACCTTCTGGGCCAGTTCCGCACGGCCGCAGGCGAGACCATGCCGGTCCTTCGCCGTTCGCTGTCGAACTTCGACTATCCGGGCCGGGCTGAAAGCCTTGCCGAGGTTGCCGAGGCCCGCACCCTGCCAACCCGCCAGGAACTTGAGCGCCTCCCCAAGGCCATCCTGACGGAAATGGTTGCCCAGTCGGAGGTGAAGTCCTTCACCGCGCTGGTGGCCAACTCGGGTGCAAATGACTCGAACGCAACTCAGGAAGTGTTCCGCGTCGGCGTGTTCACGGCCGCCATCGTCGACGGCACCCGCTTCGTGCAGGTCGTCGACGTCGGCAATGGCGACACCCAACTGGTGGAATACGCTGTCCAGCCGTCGAGCCGCTTCGCCTCGGGCATGCGCAGCATCATCACAGCCGGAGAAGGCGCCGTGGTTCGCGGCCCGGTTGATCCGACACGTGGTGACCTTTTCAAGATCTTCGAAAACCTCCCGACCCTGCAGGACCGTTTCGACGCGGGCGGCATTGTCGGCTACGTCATCATCGCTCTGCTCATCGTCGGCCTGATTATCGGCATCTACAAGCTCGTCACGCTGACGATGCTCGGCGGTGCAATGAAGTCCACGGCGCGCTCCAAGCAGGCCGGTAAAGGCAATGCTCTGGCCCGCGTGTTCGAGGTCTTCGAACAGAACCGCAATGAAGATGTCGAAACGCTTGAACTCAAGCTTGACGAGGCCATCCTCAAGGAGACGCCGAAGATCGAGCGGTTCAACGACATCATCAAGGTGCTCGCGGCGATCGCGCCCCTGCTCGGCCTTCTCGGCACGGTTATCGGCATGATCATCACCTTCACCCAGATCACGCTCTATGGTGCAGGCGATCCGCAGATCATGGCCGGCGGTATCTCGACCGCTCTCATGACCACCGTGTTCGGTCTCGTTGCGGCCATCCCGCTCATCCTCATCCATGCTGTCGTGTCGGGCTCTGCCCGCGGCGCACAGCAGGTGCTGGACGAGCAGGCGGCCGGCCTCGTGGCCGAGCGTGCCGAACAGCTGGGTCGCCGCGGCGCGGTGGCCTGAGTCAACGGGAAAGCGGCGGCCGGTCAAACGGTCGCCGCAATCCCGAGCTAGGATTGCAACATGTTCTCTGAACTGCAGGCCTTTCTCGATCGCGGCGGACCAGTGCTGATCTGGATCATGATCGCCACATTCTTCATGTGGCTTCTGATCCTCGAACGGCTCCTCTACTTCCGCATTGCGCACAAGGCCGTGGCTGAAGAGGCACTTTCGGAATGGCGTTCGCGTTCCGACAAGTCGTCGACCTTCGCCCACTGGGTGCGTGACAAGCTGGTGTCCGAAGTCCGGCAAAAGGCGCAGGCCAATGTCGGCCTCGTCAAGGCGCTCGTGGCGCTCGCGCCGCTCCTCGGCCTTCTCGGAACGGTGACGGGCATGGTGTCGGTGTTCGACATCATGGCGCTGACAGACGGCGCAGATGCGAAGGCCATGTCGGCCGGCGTGTCCCGCGCCACCATCCCGACCATGGCTGGCATGGTCGCATCGCTCTCCGGCATTCTGTTCACCAGCAACATGGACCGCACGGTGAACCGTTCCGTCCAGAATGTTGCCGACAAGATGGAGACCCACTGATGCGCGGACGTTCTCGTCGACCGGCTGATGAGGCCGAAGTGAACATGACGCCGATGCTCGACATCGTGTTCATTCTTCTCATCTTCTTCATCGTGACGGCGGTGTTCATTCAGGAACGTGCCCTGAACCTGACGCCGCCGCCGCCCAGCAATACGGAGAATACCGAGCCGCAGCCGACCATCATCATCCGGGTTGATGAGGACAATCTCGTCTTCGTGAACAATCGGCTTGTCGACATCGGAACGGTGCGGTCGAACATCGAACGGCTTCGTGCAGAAACGCCCGAAAGCGCGGTGCTCGTCCAGGCTCACCCGAATGCGCGCAGCGGTCTGGTCGTCCAGATCGTCGACCAGGCCCGAACGGCCAACGTGCAGAATGTCGGTTTCGTCCTGAGCGATATCTGAGACAGGAGAGGAAAGACCATGGCCCGAAAATCCAGAGCAAATACATCGACTGGCGACGGGGATGTCGACCTGACCCCGATGCTGGACGTGACGTTCATCCTCCTCATCTTCTTCATCGTGACCGCCCAGTTCATCAAGGATCCGGGCGTCTCGGTGGAGCGCGTGGACGTGCGCAATGATGCGCGGGTCTCCCCGCTCGGCATTCTGATCGCCATTGATTCCAACTCGGACATCTATATGGCCAAGGATCGCATCGAGCCGAACCAGGTGTCGTTCTTCGTCCGGGAATTCCGCGAGGACAATCCCAAGGGCGAAATCGTCATCCAGGTCGACAAGGCCGCGCGTGCCGGCGTGATGGAGGGGGTGATGACATCGGTTCTCGATGCTGACCCGACAGCCCGGATCAACATTTCAACACTAATGGACTAGGAGGACGTCATGTTTTCAAATCCCCTTATCCGCATGGTGGTTGGCATTCCCGCCGCGATCGTTGTCGTGCTCGGCCTGTTCTGGATCATGAACGCGGTGATTTCGGTCGACGAGGTCCGCCTTGAGGACAAGAAATTCACCACGCTCAACAAGATCACGCCGCAACGTGACGAGCTGGACGTCCAGACCCGGCAGCGTTCCAAGCCGAAGAAGATCGACTCGGCCGACAAACCACCGCCGCCGCCGAAGCTGTCGGCTGCCAAGTCGGACGTGAACCTGCCGGCACCGTCCATCCAGGGCGCCGCCCCGACGGAGTTGAACTTCGACCGGGTGCAGCAGCTGGAATTCGATCCGGTCGCCATTTCCGACCGTGACGCACAGCCAATCCGTCCGCCTGTTCCGACCTACCCGCAGCGTGCGGCTGAGCGGGGCACGGAAGGCAATTGCGATGTGCGCTTCGACGTGGACACACGCGGCAAGCCTTACAACATCGTGGCTGACTGCTCGGACTCGATCTTTGTGCGGGAGGCCGAACGGGCCGTTGCCCGCGTGGAATTCGCCCCGAAGATCATTCGCGGCAAGCCGGCCGAGCGTAAGAACGTCGTCTACCCGCTGGTTTTCGAACTCGAGGACTGACGCCGCGGTTACCGGGGAGGTTTTGCCCCCCGAAGACACTATTCGGAAGAGGGGAGCTGCACCTGCGGCTCCCCTTTTTCTTTCGCGCGCGGCGCAATTCATGCGGCGGCCGAGAGATGCAAGTGTTGCGACGCAGCACATGTTTTGGTTTCCCTAGCGGAAGTTATGTCGCATGCTCTGGACTGGGCTGAATGAAATGAGGGTCATCATGGCGAACACTGAAAATTCTGAGCGCGATACGTTGGCGGTGAAAGCGGCGGGGCGCTCGCCCGGCAATGGCCGCTGGAAGCGCGTGCTCACCGTCCTGCTCCCCGCAGCGGCGGTTACGCTCGGCCTGTTCGCGGCGATGGACCGTCTCGTCCGGGCCGATGAGGTGACGCTCGAAGAAAACGTCGCCACGCGCCTGCAGCGGATCACGCCGATGGAGGAGCCGCTTGAAATCGCCGTACGGGCGCCGACGCGGCCGCAGCCGATCGAGGTCGCATCTGCGCCGCCGCCGCCGCCCGCACTTTCAAGCCGGGTAACGGATGTGAACGTGCCTGCGGCCGCCTTCATCGTGTCGAACGTGCCGGACGTGCGCGCCGACCTGACAATCGTCTCCTTGCCGCCAACGCCGATGGTGGAGCGCACGATCCAGCCGATTCGGCCGCCTGTGCCGGTTTATCCGACGAGCGCGATCACGCAGGGCCTCGAAGGCGTGTGCGAGGTGCGATTCGATGTGTCGCCGGAAGGCAAGCCGTTCAACGTTGCGGCGTCGTGCAGCGATGCGGTCTTCGTCTCGTCGGCTGAGCGGGCCATGCGGGGCGTCGAGTTTGCTCCCGAAATCCGCGACGGACAGCGCGTGGAGCGGCGCAATGTGGTTTATCCGCTCGTTTACGCGATGGAGTAGGCCCGGGCGCGTGGCCGCGTGGGCGCGCAGCGCGCGGTCGGCGCAGATGCTGCGGGTCTGCAGGCGCTGCGGTCTCGAGGCTGTGTTTGCATGCGGCCCAGCTTCACGTTGCGCATGACAAATCCTGCGCAACGTGCGATCAGAATGAAGGAAAGTGTTGAAAGCGGCCCCGTCTTCCCGTTCAATACGGGTGCGAGACGAGAAGGCCACAGGCTTTCCGCCGGGCAGGTTCAATCCGGGCTGGTGATCGTGGATGGCGACGGACGGAAGTCCCCCACCACGGCACAAGGGTCCGAAGACAATGGCGAAGGCCAAGGGAGAATGTAACATGGCATGGATGCGCCATCTGAAATCAGCGTCGGCCGGTCTGGCCATCCTCGCGCTCGGAGCGGGCGGCGCGGTGGCGCAGGGCACCTGCGACACGACGGAATTCAGGTCCGAGCCGGGTCAGGTCTACCTTCTGGCCGAGACCGAACTCCTGACCAATGAGAACCCGTCGGCCGCACTCGCGCAGCTGAACAAGCTGCTGACGATGGAGCTCAACTGTTATGAGCGCGGCGCGGCGCTGCGGCTCGGTGCGGGCATCAAGATCCAGAATGGCGACTATGCCGGCGCCGCAAGGGATCTTGAATCGCTGCTGAACTCGGGCCTCATCCCGGCGACGGACCGCGCGCAGACCTTCTTCCAGCTTTCGCAGCTCTATCTGCAGGCGGACGAGCGCGTGACCGCTCTCAGCTATTACGACAAGTGGATTCAGGCGGGCGGCCAGCCGTCGCGCGACCAGATGTGGACACTGGCCATCCTCAACTACCAGATGGAGCGCAAGGCTCCGGCGCTGCAGTGGGCGGAGAAGGTTTTCGCCATCGACGGGCCCGGCGCCAAGCGCGATGTGTATGACTTCCTGATCCTGCTCTATGAAGAGACCGGCCAGTTGGGCAAGCGCGCGCAACTCCTGGAGGAATTGCTCAAGCGTGAGCCGGGCGACAAGCGGCTGTGGAGCGTCATCGCCAGCGATTACTACCAGAGCGGCAACGAACGCAAAGCCTTCGAAGTGCAGAAGGCGATGTATTTTGCCGGGCTTCTGAATGACGAAGAAGAGCTGATGCGCGTCGTCAACTTCTACAACCGCTTCGATGTGCCCTTTGAGGCGGCGAAGATGCTTGAGAAGGAAATGAATGCCGGCCGTATCGAAAAGACGTTCGATCGACTCGAACTGCTCGCAAATCTCTATCAGGTGGCGCGCGAATATGAGCGGGCCATCCCGGTCATCCGCAGCGCGGCGCAACTGCGCGACAGCGGCGCAATGTATGAGCGCCTCGGCCGCTCCTATTTCGAAATGCGCAACTGGGAGGAGGCCGAAAAGGCGCTCCGTACCGCGCTGTCGAAGGGCGGGCTGAAGGAGCCTGGCTTTGCATGGGTGCTGGTCGGACAGTCGCTGTATGAGCGCGGCGAACGTCCGGCGGCACGCGAAGCCTTTGCCGAAGCGGTGAAATTCCCCGATGGTCGCAGCGGCGGTCGCGGCTGGCTCGACTTCATGAATTCCGAAGACGAGACGGCCAAAGCGCTGCGCGTGTTCGAGGTCCAGCAGGAAGTTCAGACGTTGGTGAACGAGAAGCAGCGCTGCCGCCAGCTGGAAGTTCTGGGCGATGAAAACGCGCCCGCCGGATGCGTGACGGTCGAAGAGCGGCTGCAGGTGGCCGAGGAACGTCTGAGCGCCGTGCGCGGCAACTCGGAAAGCTGACGGCCCGGTATCGCCGTAACGGCCCTTGGCTTTTCGGACCGAAGCTGACGTGACGAAACTGCGAGATGCGTGATGAGGCCCCTGAACCAGACGGTTCGGGGGCCTTGCCTGTCCGGGGAAAGCCGGGGAAAGCCGGGGAAAGCCGGGGGAGGCGGCGGGGGCGCGGGGGCCCCGGCGTGGGTTGCGGGCGCAGGCACAGGCGGATGTAATGGCGGGCGAACGGGCGTGGTTCCGGGCCGTTGGTTCGCGATCGTCGTGCTCGCCCCTTTGCGTGCGCTCAGAAACTCGTTAAATGCGATCAATGGTCAATATCCCACATTCAAGACTTGCGCAGGTCATCGACCGGTTTGAAGAGGTCGAGGCGCGCATGGGCGCTGCGAGCGACCCGCTCGAAATCGTGCGCCTGTCGAAGGAACATGCCGAGCTCAGGCCCGTCGCTGAAAAGGCGCGCGAACTGGCCGCTCTCCGCCGGCAGATGGATGATGCCCGCGCGATGATGGCGGGCGGCGACCGGGATATCGCAAGCCTTGCCGAGATGGAGATGACTGAGCTGCGCGAACAGCTTCCGGCGACCGAGGAAGAGATGCAGTTCCTGCTGCTGCCGCGCGACATCGACGACCGCGCGAGCGCCGTGCTGGAGGTGCGAGCCGGCACGGGCGGGGATGAGGCCGCACTGTTCGCCGGCGATCTGTTTCGCATGTATCAGCGCTATGCGCAGCTTCAGGGCTGGAGCGTGGACACGGTGTCGGTGTCCGAAGGCGAGATGGGCGGCTACAAGGAGATCATCGCCAATGTCGAGGGCGACGGCGTGTTTGGCCGGCTGAAATTCGAGAGCGGGGTCCATCGCGTGCAGCGCGTGCCCGCCACCGAAACGCAAGGGCGGGTGCACACCTCCGCCGCCACGGTCGCTGTGCTGCCGGCACCCGAAGAAGTGGAGATCGACATCCGGGCGAGTGACCTGCGCATCGACACTTATCGTTCATCGGGCGCAGGCGGTCAGCATGTCAACAAGACCGATTCGGCGGTTCGCATCACCCACCTGCCAACGGGCATCGTGACGACGAGTTCGGAAAAATCCCAGCACGTGAACCGCGAAAAGGCGATGACCATGCTGAAGATCCGCCTTTATGAGCGCGAACGCGATGCGCTGGATTCAGAGCGGGCCGCGGCGCGCAAGAGCCAGATCGGCTCGGGCGACCGCTCCCAGAAGGTGCGCACCTACAATTATCCGGAAAATCGCGTCACCGATCACAGGATCGGGCTTACGCTCTACGCGCTGGACCGTATCGTGGCGGGCGACCGGCTGGAGGACGTCATCAACGCTCTCTTGTCGGAAGATCAGGCGCGGCGCCTCGCGCAGATGCAGGAGACGGAGGACTGATGAGCAGTTCAGCGACAGTGCAGGGCCTTGTGCGGGAGGCGGGGGAGCGGTTTCGCCTCGCCGGAATCGCTCAGCCGCGCCGGGAAGCCCGCCTTATCATGCAGCACGTCATGGGCTGGACGGCGACGCAGTTCATCGCTTCGGAGGACAATCAGGTCGACGATGACCGCGTGCTGACCTTCCGCCGCCTGATGTCTGAACGCGAACAGCGCCGTCCGCTGGCGCATGTTTTCGGCCATGTCGATTTCTTTGGCCGCAGCTTCTACAGCGACGGCCGGGCATTGGTGCCGCGCGCCGACAGTGAAGTTCTTGTCGAGGCGTCGCTGCGCCTGTTGCAGCCCTCGCTGGCGGCGCCGCAGATTGTCGACCTCGGCACGGGGTCTGGCTGCCTGCTGCTTTCGATGCTGGCCGAACGCTTCCGCGCGCGGGGGATCGGCTATGATGTCTCGCCGGAAGCCCTCGAACTGGCGCGCCGCAATGCGCAGGCCCTGGATCTCGACGACCGGGTGGAATGGCGGCTGGACAGCTGGAATGATGCCGATCTTTCGGCGGCCGACCTTGTGATGTCCAATCCGCCCTATATCGGCTCAAGCGAAATCCCGACACTTGAGCCGGAGGTCAGCGAGCATGATCCGTGGCTCGCGCTCGATGGCGGTGAGGAGGGGCTTCATGCCTATCACGAGATCATCCCGCTGGCGCGCGACGGAATGAAGCCGGGGGCGGTGCTGGCGCTGGAAATCGGTCATGATCAGGGCCTGGATGTCGTGCTGATGCTGGAGGCGGTCGGGTTTGCTGACGTGACGGTCCTGCAGGATTATGGCGGTCGCGACCGTATCGTCACGGCGATCCAGGTCGAAGGTGATGACGACGATGACATGCCATTCTGAGGCCCGGCGCGGGGCTGAGGCGGCGGTCAAACTGGCGGACGCGCGGGGTGGCCGCAAAAAACCGCTTGGATTGTCGCAGGGATCGCATTATGTGGAATGAAGGGCAAGACGCTGTCGGAGACGACGGCTGGCCGCGAATGGAACGCGAGCCCTGAATGACTAACCAGCACGAGTAGGGTGGAACACCGGCAGGCGCCGGTAGATCGTGCGCAGGCTGAACCAACTCATACAGCCCGGGCAGGCAGCACCCCTGACGAAGGAAACGCTCATGAAACGCAACCGCGGGCGAAACCGCAGGTCCGGTGGCCAGAATCCCAATCGCCACTATGAAAGCACAGGGCCGGATGTGAAAATCCGTGGCTCAGCCCAACAGATTTACGAGAAATACCAGCAGTATGCGCGCGATGCGCAGTCGGCCGGTGACCGGGTCGCTGCGGAGAACTATCTCCAGCACGCCGAGCATTACGGCCGTATCGTCGCGGCCATGCAGCCGAAGGACCGTCCCGGCGAGGACGCCGATGATGGCGACGAGTATGATGACGACATGGATGACGGCAATGATGTCGAGGAGTCCATGGGCGCATCGTCGGGCGGCAATGGCGGCAACGGTAACGGCAACAACGGCAACAGTGGCGGCAATGGCGGCAATGGCGGGAACAACGCCAACGGCAATGCTGGCGGCGGCAACAACCGCAACCGGGATCGTGACCGCGACAGGGATCGGGGCCGTGACCGCGACCGCGACCGCAATCGCCGTGACCGGGATCGCAGCCCGCAGCCGGATCGCAAGCCTGCC
>JBGSUF010000203.1:0-1909 GCA_041736285.1 Hyphomonadaceae bacterium
GCGGCGCGGGCGATCCGCACGGCACGGCGCAGCGGCGCCCCGTCCACAACCTGGAAAGCCTGCTCGACAGTCTCAAGGACCGCACGAGCGGCGAGAAAGTCACTGTTGGCGACCTGCTGAATGCAGTCGGACGGCGCGCCTACGGGCCGATTCTGGCGCTTCTCGGCTTTGTGGCGATCAGCCCGCTGACCATTGTGCCGGGGGCCAACTCGATTGTTGCCATCGTGACGCTCCTGATCAGCGTTCAGATGGCCATCGGGCGGCCGTTTCCATGGGTGCCGGCGCAGATGCTGTCCATCAGCTTTCCGAGGCAACAGCTCCTGAAGGGCATTGCGGCCGGCAAGGCATGGGTGCGCCCGGTCGACGCGCTGATCTCGCCGCGCTTCACCTTCCTGACGGAGATGCCGTTTGCGATGCCGATCGCGCTGATCTGCGTGACGGCGGCGCTGGTGACGATCCCGCTCAGTTTCGTGCCGTTCGGGCCGGTGGTGCCGAGCCTCGCGGTGCTGCTGTTCGGGCTGGGCGTGACCGCGCGCGACGGGGTGGTGATCTCGCTTGCGGGTGCGGCGCTGGTCGGCGCATTCATGCTGCTCAGCCGGATCTGGGGCCTGTTGCCATTCTGAATGCGGCCTTGAAGCGGGCACGGGTTCGGGCGATATGACGGGCATGTTCGGAGAGATTTATCACAATCGCGTGCTGGAACTGGCGGCTGACATCCCCAATGTCGGCGCGCTGGCGGGCGATTTCGGCACGGCCGAGAAGGTGAGCCGCGTGTGCGGATCGGTGGTGGCGGTGGACATCGCGCTGGACGCTTCGGGCGAGGTGATCACGGCGATTGCGATCCGGCCAAAGGCCTGCGCGCTGGGTCAGGCGACGGCGGCCGTGCTGGCAGAAAATGCCGTCGGGGCGCGTGTCGGGGAGATCGCAGCGGCGCGCGAAGAGATGCTGGCGATGCTGAAGGAAGGCGGCCCGCCGCCTGCGGGGCGGTTCTGGGAATTGCGCCACCTGTCGGGCGTGCGCGATTATCCCGCCCGCCACGCCTCGACGCTGCTGGCCTTCGATGCGGCAATCGCGGCGATCGAGGATGCGCTGGTGAAACGGATACCGCTCCCGAACGCCGGTTAGGGCGTCCGGGAAACAGCGAGCTTTAAGATTTTATTGGGCCGCGTCGGCGGGGTCGCCGACGATCGGCTTGGCGATCATGGTCTCGTAAGGCGGGCCGAAGCAGTAGCCGCGGCGCGCCACGAAAGCGCTGGGAAAGCCCGTCTCGACGAAGACCAGTTCGAGCGCGCCCCAGGTGAAGCTGCTTTCGCCGGTTTCCGGGTTGATGACGGCGACATCGCAAAGGGCGAGGCTGTCATTGGTTGGCTCGATCCAGAAGCCGGCAAATTCGCCGCGCTCCTCATAGACCCCGGCCAGACCGGCCACGTAATAGCGACCGCGCGGGCTGTCCTCGACAAAGCTCGGAAAGGAGAGGACGGCCATGCCGTTCGGGAGATCGGCTTCGTAGATGATGTCCCCGAACGGCGTGGACCAGACTTCATCGGCAAGCGCAGGTGCGGTGATGGCCAGTGCGGCCGCGGCAGCGATAGTGGATTTCAGCAGGCGATTCATCATGGAGCGTCCCTCTCACGCCGGGTTCACGGGAGGTCACTCTACTGCCGTGATTGCGGCGGCGATAGGGCGTTGCCCGGACAGTCGGGCGGGGTATTGTCGAAACATGATGCTCAGGCCGGTCTCTCGTGTTTTGCTTGGGGTTTACAAGGTGACGCTCAGCCCGCTGTTCATGGCGCTGGGGGTCAGGTGCCGGCATGAGCCGAGCTGTTCGGAGTATGCGGCGCTGGCGTGCTCGGTGCACGGCGTGTGGCGGGGCGGCTGGATGGGGCTGGCGCGCGTTTGCCGGTGCAGG
>JBGSUF010000213.1:0-3897 GCA_041736285.1 Hyphomonadaceae bacterium
CGGCGGCGCGGCCGTGCGCCTGTCGCCCACCTCTGCACCGCAGGACGGTCCGCTGCGTCCGCCGCTGGCGGCTGCAGGGGTTGGCGAACTCCTCAACATCAAGGATTTCCCGGCCACCGGCCTGATTTCCCGCGACATCCAGATCTGGCTCCCGCCCGGCTATGCTGGCGGGACGGAGCGCTACCCCGTCCTCTACATGCATGACGGGCAAAACCTGTTCGAGCCGGGCAATGCCTTTGGCGGCAAGGAATGGCAGGTTGACGAGACGATGAACCGGCTGATCGCCGCCGGCACCATCCGCCCGGCCATCGTCGTCGGCATTTCCAACTCCTCAAACCGCTGGCGTGAATACGTGCCGCAGGCTGTCGTCGACCGCCTCCCCGAGGGCCTGCGGGAAGAGATCGCCGCCAATCAGGGCGAAATCCTCACCGACACCTATCTCGCTTTCCTCACCGGAGAGCTGAAGCCCTACATTGACAGCGCCTACCGCACCCTGCCGGACCGCGAGAACACGATGATCGCCGGTTCATCCATGGGCGGGCTGGTCTCGCTTTATGCCGTCGCGCAATATCCGGATGTGTTCGGCAGCGCCGCCGGCATCTCGACCCACTGGCCGCTGGTCGTGCCGGAATCGGTCAGCCCGGACATCGTCCTGCCCGCCGTGCAGGACTATCTCGCCGCGTCCGGCCTGAGCGCCGACAAGCACAGGCTCTGGTTTGATCACGGCACGCTCGGCCTTGATGCTGGCTACGGCCCCTACCAGGAGCAGATGGATGTCTGGTTCGCCGGGCGCGGTTTCACGGATCCGGCCCGCTTCTCCACGGCCGTCTATGAGGGCACAGACCATAACGAAGCATCCTGGGCCGCCCGCCTGCCCGACATCCTCACCTTCCTCCTCGGCAGGTAAGGCCGCCGGGCGAGCGCGGGCGCTCCTAGCGTCCCCCCGCGAGGATGAAGGCGCGGACATCGCCAGAGAGGCGTTCGGCCTCCGCCTCTGACAGATACATCATGTGCCCGGCCTCATACCAGGTGAAGTCGACCCGATCGAGCACGACGCCGTTCTTCCACAGGCTCATCTCGGCCCCGAAGAACGGCGTGGCGAGGTCGTACCAGCCGGACGCGAGCAGCACGCGCAGTTCCCGGTTCTCCCGCATACCCTTGCCCAGCCAAGGCGTGACATTGACATAGGCCGGCCAGCCGCCGCCATCGACGATCCAGTTCCACTGCGAGCCGGGCTCCCCTGTCAGAACCTTGTATTCCCGCTTGATTCCCACTTTCAGGTCGCGCGTCAGATAGTCGTTCACCGCCGCCACATAGGCCACATCCATGCCATAGCCGGACGGGTCATTCTCTGGCGTGTCACGCGTCGATTCAGAGTCGATGCCGGTGTATCGGGAGTCGAAACGGCCGACGGTCAGCCCCTCATCACGCAGCAACTCCTTGCGGTAGCGCGTCACGTCCACGCGAAGATTGGCATCCAGTATCCATTCCTCCGAGACGCCGATAAAGCCGCTCATCTCCCGCGCGATCTCGCGCATCTGCGCGTCACCGAGCGTCTGCCCGCGGATCAGCGCCGGGGCCAGCGTGTCGATGGTGAAGGCCCGTGCATCTGCGATGAAGGCGTCGAAATCATTGTTCCATCGCGCCTTGTCCGCCTTGCCATGATACCAGGCCGTCGCCGCCTGCGTCGGGAAGAAGGCAAGGTGGGCTGTGTCATTTCCGGGGGCAAACCGCGCCGTCTGGAAGTCCAGAATGGCCGAGACGAGGATCACCCCGTTCAGCGCCACGCCATTCCATCCGCCCTGCAACTTCTCGGTCAGCGCCGCCGCCCGCGTCGTGCCATAGCTCTCGCCGGCAAGGTATTTGGGGCTGTTCCAGCGGCCATTCTCGGTCAGCCAGATGCGGATGAATTCGGCGATGGATTCAGCGTCCTCATTGACCCCGTAAAAGGCCTTGCCGTCCGTCTCCCCCAGCGGACGCGACCAGCCGGTCCCGACAGGGTCGATGAACACCATGTCCGCCACATCCAGCAGCGAGTGCATGTTGTCGACGATCGGATAGGGCGGCGCGCCGACATCGGACGCGTCCGACGGCGTAATCACGCGCTTTGGCCCCCACGCGCCCATGTGCAGCCACAGCGAAGCCGACCCCGGCCCGCCATTGAAGATGAAGATCACCGGGCGTGTCGTCGGATCCTTCACGCCCTTCCGGATGTAGGAGATCGAGAAGATCGACGCGATCGGCATGTCCTTCTCGTCGTGCAGATAGGTCTCCTTCGACACCACCGAGTAATCCACCCGGCCGCTGGCCAGTTCGAGGCGTCGCTCGGTAGAGAACGACTGCGCCTCCGGAATGTCCGTGGAGGGCTTGGCCGCCTCCTGCGCGAGACCCGGCAAGGCCATCATGGCCAGCGCGAATGAGAGGGCAATCATGATCGTGCGCATTGGCGTTCCCCAGCAATGTTCAGTCCTGACCGGCAACATTAGCCGTCCGGCCTCCTTGCGCAACCCGCGCCGGCCTCAGCCAGCCCTTCGCAGCACCACGAACAGGTTGTTGGCCGGCATGTCGATGATCGCGCCGGGCTGAAATCCGTGCTGCGCCGCCAGTGGCAGAAGCTGCGCATCGAGGTCGCGAACGCCCCAGCGCTCATCGCGCGACTTCAGCGAGGCATCGAAAGCCGCATTCGACTCCGCCATCTCCCCATTGCGCCCAAACGGACCGTAAAGCACCAGCGGCGTGCCGCCGCGCAACAGCCGCTCCGCCCCCGCCAGCAGCCCCTGCGCCGCAGACCATGGCGCGATGTGGATCATGTTGAGGCAAACGACCGCCTGCACAGGACCTGCCTGCCATGGCAGTTCAGTCACGTCTAACCGAAGTGGGGGCAGGATATTTGGCTGCGCTTCAGACGCCATCCTCTTTTTGATCCATTGAAGCGACGGCTCGTCGGGTTCGCTAGGCTGCCAAACAAGGTCCGGCATCTCGCGGGCAAAATGAACGACATGTTGGCCTGTACCGCTGCTGACTTCGAGCACCGTTCCGCGGGCGGGCAGGATACGTTTCAGAACGTCGGCGATTGGGCCCTTGTTGCGTTCCGCTGACGGGCTGATCGGGCATCCGGCCGGAGAAATCCCGAGTTTTTCATTTCTCATTTGTCGCCGTCCTCCGCATCCATTGGGCGGTCAAATTTGAATGTCCCGACCCTTTGCAGGTGCCTTAGGATTATTTCTTGGCACTCCTAACATTCGAGTGCCAACAGGACTATCTATCAGGTGTGGTTGCCCTATGCGCCAACCACAGAAAGATTATCAAATGAAATTCCGGCCACTCCACGACCGCGTCGTCATCCGACGTGCCGAAGGCGATATCAAATCGAAGGGCGGGATCATCATTCCCGACACGGCAAAGGAAAAGCCGCAGGAAGGCGAAGTGATCGCCGTCGGCGCCGGTTCCCGCGACGACAGCGGCAGGCTGGTACCGTTGGACGTCAGAGTTGGTGACCTCATCCTTTTCGGCAAGTGGTCTGGAACCGAAGTAAAAATCGACGGCGAGGACCTCCTGATCATGAAGGAGGCCGACATTATGGGCATCGTCGAGAAAACCGCAGCGGCCACCAAGAAGGCCGCCTGATCGGAATCTTCGACCCCTCAATCTCAAGACCGAACTGGACGAACCAACATGTCTGCCAAGGAAATCAAGTTCTCGACCGACGCGCGCGATCGCATGCTGCGCGGCGTAGAACTGCTCAACAACGCGGTGAAGGTGACACTTGGGCCTAAGGGCCGCAACGTCGTCATCGACAAGGCCTATGGCGCACCACGCATCACCAAGGACGGCGTCACAGTCGCCAAGGAAATCGAGCTTGCCGACAAGTTCGAGAACATGGGTGCGCAGATGGTG
>JBGSUF010000215.1:0-4147 GCA_041736285.1 Hyphomonadaceae bacterium
CGCAGCAGCCGGTTGTCGAGGTCTTCAAGGTCGTGCAGCCGCTCTCTCAGATAGGGGTCGCGGGCCTTCTCCATCCGCGCGCGGTGTTCGCGCCGTGCCCGGTCCACCGCCGCTTCCGCCGACAGGCCGGACCTGATCCCCTCGTGCAGCCGGTCGGCCCAGCTCGGGTCGGCGGCCAGCAGCCGGATGCTTTCCAGCACGTCCCGCGACTCGCCCCACAGGCTGTAATTGTCCGACGTCATCATCCGGTCGATCGAGACCTGCAGATCGGCCAGCGCCGCATTCAGCCGCGCCTCTTCCTTGGCAAGATCGGTGGAGAAGAATTTCGCGGCCGGCACGATGATGTCATGCAGCCGCACAACGCCCTTGCCAATGCCATCAGAGACAACCCGTCCCTTGAAGGTCTGGAAGCCCGAAGGCTTCAGTTCGATGCCCGAAAGCCCGTTCTCGGAGGCGCCGAACTCGTTCGCGCACAACTCCGCCACCACCATGGCGATGGTCTGCAGCGTTTCGATCTCATCCTCGGCATAGCGGCGCTCGGTCCGGTTCTGCACCACCAGGACGCCGATCACAGCGCCGCCGCGCAGCACCGGCACGCCAAGGAAAGCGTGATAGGGGTCTTCCCCCGTTTCCGGGCGGTAGGAGAAAGCCGGGTGGCGCGGCGCGTCCTGCACGTTCAGCGGGCGCGCCGTCATCGCAATCTGGCCGACCAGTCCCTCATCGAGCTTCAGCTTGGTGTTGAACACAGCCTCCCGTTTCAGGCCCTGGGTGGCGACCAGTTCTAGCATGTTCAGCGCCGTGCGCAGATAGATGGAGCACACATCCGCCACCATCGTTCCGGCGATCAGGTCAACCACCTTGTCGAGCCGCTCGCGCGCCGTTCCCCCGCCCGCCATCATCTGGCGAAGCTGATTGAGGAGCAGCCGCGAGGCCGGGAAATGGGCGGGCGGTGGTGGCATCGTCTATCTTGCTGAGCCTGTGGTCATTCCGCGTCAAGACCGAACGCAGTGTGCAGCGCGCGGACCGCAAGTTCCGTGTAGGCCGCATTGATGAGCACAGACACCTTGATCTCGGATGTTGAAATCACGTCGATATTGATCCCCTTTGCCGCCAGCGCCTCGAACATGGTCTTGGCGACGCCCGTATGCGTGCGCATGCCGACCCCGATGATCGAGACTTTTGCCACGTCACGATCAATCTGCAGACTGTCAAAGCCGATCGTTTCGCGACCGTCTTCGAGCACCTGTCTGGCAATCTGTGCATCGCGGTCTGTGCAGGTGAACACCATGTTCGCCCGGTCGGGACCGCGCGCATCCGCCTGCACGATCATATCGACATTGACCCCGGCATCCGCAAGGCCACCGAAAATCCGCGCCGCCACGCCCGGATGGTCATCAACGCCGAGCAGCGTGATTTTCGCCTCATCGCGCGAGTATGCGATACCACTGACAACCTGCTTTTCCACGATCTGATCCTCGTCGCAGACCAGCGTGCCGGTGATCGGCGCGCCGGGTTCGGTGAAACTTGAAAGCACCCTCACGGGCACGCGGTGATTCATCGCCAGTTCGACAGAGCGGGTCTGCAACACCTTGGCGCCGAGTGACGCCATTTCCAGCATTTCCTCATATGAAATCCGGTCGAGCCGCCGCGCCTTGGAGACAATACGCGGATCAGTGGTGTAGACGCCGTCAACATCCGTATAAATGTCGCACAGGTCGGCGTGCAGCCCGGCCGCAATCGCAACGGCGCTGGTGTCGGAACCGCCGCGGCCGAGCGTTGCAACCCGGCTCCTGTCGGTCACACCCTGAAAGCCGGCGACGCAGGCGATGACGCCGTCATCAATGGAGGCGGCGAAATCATCGCCCTCAAAGCCCATGATCCGGGCCTTGCCATGGGCAAAGTCCGTTTTCAGAGCCATCTGCCAGCCGAGCCAGGAGCGTGCCCGCAGCCCGCGCTTGCGCAATACCAGTGCGAGGAGGCCGCACGTCACCTGCTCGCCGCTGGCAACGACGACGTCGTATTCGTCATCATAGCTGAGGCCGATCAGTGATTCGCCCGCCGCCCCGCGCGTCAGTTCGACGAGCCGGTTGGTCTCCCCCGCCATCGCGGAAACGACAACCACCGTTCCGCCCCCGTGCCTTGCCCGGTCGGTCACGATGTCGGCAACACGTTCGATTCGCTCAAGATTTGCGACCGATGTTCCGCCAAATTTCAGTACAAGCCTGCCCATTATGCCTCCGGGTCTTTGGCTTCATGTGAGTCTGGCTTATTGTTGGCCAGCCGCGCCTGTCATAGGCAGTCACAACGTGCCAATCAAACAGGAAGATGAAACTCTATGTCGCATGACGCTAAACCGGGCACCATTCCTCCAGAAACGCCCAGCATCAATGCGGACGAAGTGGCAAAGTTCACGGCCATGGCCGACGAGTGGTGGGATCCGGATGGCAAGTTCAAGCCGCTCCACAAGTTCAACCCCGTCCGGCTGGCCTTCATCCGGGAAACGGCCGAGGCGCACTTCGCCCTCACCCCGCATGCGGTCCGCCCGCTGGAGGGGCTGCGCCTTCTCGATATCGGCTGCGGTGGCGGCCTTGTCAGCGAGCCGATGGCCCGGCTTGGCGCGCAGGTGACCGGCGTTGACGCGTCGGAGGCCAACATCAAGACCGCCATGACCCACGCCGCGCAGTCCGGCGTCCAGGTCGACTACCGCGCCGGCACGGCCGAGGGACTGATAGCCGCCGGAGAACCCCTGTTCGACATCGTCCTCAACCTGGAAGTCGTCGAGCATGTCGCCAACCCGGCGCGTTTCCTCGCCGACACTGCCAGCCTGCTTCGCCCCGGCGGGCTGATGATCGTTGCCACCATCAACCGCACCGCAAAGGCTTTTGCTCTGGCCATTGTCGGGGCCGAATATGTCATGCGCTGGCTGCCGCGCGGCACCCATGATTTCGAAAAGCTGGTCCGCCCGGAGGAAATCTCGTCCGCGCTGAAAGGCGCAGGTCTCCACACCGACCTGCCGATCGGCGTCAGCTACAATCCGGCGCTGTCGCGCTGGGCGCTGTCGCGCGATACCGCCGTCAACTACATGATCGTCGCCCGCAGGCCGGGGAAAGAAGGCAGACATGTCGCGTAACTCAGCCGCCGCCGCCAACACCGGTCCGCCGCGCCAGTCCGCGCTCATGGACCCCTCCGACGTGCTCGGCTACTGGATCGGCCCGGCACGCAGCGTCGCTGTGGTCGCCGAGGCCAAGTCCGGCTTGTGGTTTCGCAAGAGCTTCGAGACCGACCGGGAAATCGCCGGCCTGTTCCTGCCGACCATGGCGGCGCTGCGCTCCGGCCTTGCGCATGAATGGGCGCAGGACGGTCCGCTGGGGCGGCTGGCTGCCATCATTGCGCTCGACCAGTTCAGCCGCAACGTGTTTCGCGGCTACAAATGGGCGTTTGAGAATGATCATCTCGCCCTCTCGCTGGCCCTTCTCGGCCTTGCCTTGCGGCAGGATGACGGGATGACCGAGCCGGAGCGGCTGTTTTTCTACCTGCCGCTCGAACATGCCGAGGACGCTGACATTCAGGCCCGGTCGGTCAGCCATTTCGAGCGCCTTGCGCAAACCGCGCGCCCGGAATTCTCCGCCATGGCCGCCGACTGGCTCGATTATGCCCGTCGCCACAAGGCCGTGATCGACCGGTTCGGCCGCTTCCCGCATCGCAACGAACTGATGAACCGCGAGTCGAGCGCGCCGGAACTGCAATTTCTCTCACAACCCGGCGCGCGGTTCTGAGCGCCCGTCTGCGGCTCCTGAAAGACTGACCGGCGCCTAGAAGGCCAGCCTCACCCCGGCGCGGACATTGCGGCCCGGTAGCGGCGCCACATCCTTCAGGACGGACGTGGCAACACGCCCCTCCTCGTCGGTGACATTGCGCACGTCCACGAACAGGATCGCTCCCGCCGGCGCTCCCCCCCGCGCGCGCGCCGCCGCGCCGGACAGTTGCGCCAGATCCAACTCGGCCCCGATGTCGAAACTGGCAAAGCCATCCGTCGCCAGCCGCCCCTCGCCTGCATCATCCACATCGCCTGAAAGGCTCGCGTCGAGGCCGAGCGAGACAGCGCCCCAGCGCGCCTTCGCCCCGGCATTCAGCGTCAGCGGTGGCA
>JBGSUF010000218.1:0-2281 GCA_041736285.1 Hyphomonadaceae bacterium
GGCCACCGCCACGCAGGCCGCCGTCAGCCCGGCATAAACCAGCGCCGCCCGCGCATGGCTCCACCCGCACACGTCGATCAGTCGCTGAAAGGCATGATCGCGGTGCGCTCTCAACAACGGGCGGCCGCGCAGTGTCCGCCAGCCCAGCGTCAGGAACACGTCCGCCAGCAGCGGCAACAGTGCCAGCGCCGCCAACCACGCGCCCATCCCGCCCGATGTCCCCTGCGACACGGCCAACGCCGCCTGACCAAACCACGCGCCGAGAAAGAGCGACCCCGCATCCCCCATATAGATTCGCCCAGCCCCGTTGTGCCGGAGAAAGGCCACAAGCCCTCCCAGCAGCGCCGCGGACGCCAGGACAGCCGCAAACCCTGACGCGCCATCCCCCTCCCCGACCCGTACAAGCGCCGTCAGCGCTGCAAACGCCGCCGCGATCACCAGCGCGACACCCGCAACCAGTCCGTTCGCGCCATCCATGAAGTTGAACGCATTCATCAGCACAAAGAGCAGCAAGGCCGAGCCTGCGACCTGCGACAAATGCCCGTCAAACCACGGTCCAAGCGGTGTTTCGACCGGCCCTGAAACCTGCCCCAGCCCCCATGCCGCCGCCACGCTCGCCGCCGCCAGCAACAGCGTCTTCAGCCGGGGTCCAAGCCCGAAGACATCGTCGATCAGCCCGAGAATCAGCGCAAATCCCGGCAGCGCGAGCGCCTTTGCGGCGGCGTCGCCATGAATGGCACCGAAAGCCATGACCCCGAGCACGGGCAACGCAAAGGCCAGCCCGCCGCTTGTCGGCACCGGCACGGCTTGCAGCTTTCGCACCCCGTCGCCCGCATCCCGGCGAATCGGCCGACGCATGAGCGCCCACGTGGCAAGAGCGGACAGCCCGTAACCACACACGATCACAAGGGACAGTTGCGCGAGCAAACCGAACCCAAGGCCCGAACTGACGCCTTCATGGCCCATCGGCGCTCACCCGTCGCCGAGTTCGCTCGCGACCACCCACCAGTCCGGATGCGCCGCCTTCAACAGCGCCGCTGCCGCCTGCGCCGCCTGCGCGCTGTCATAAAGGCCAAAGCAGGTCGCCCCCGATCCGCTCATCCGCGACAACTGTGCGCCCGGCGTGGCTTCGATCGCATCGAGCACCGTGGCAACCTGCGGCACAAGCAGGATTGCCGCAGCCTCAAGGTCGTTTCGCCCGGCGCGCGTCCATGCGATCAGTCCGCCCGCATCACCTTCCGGCGGCCAGTCATCGCCCAGCCGCGTTCGAGGGCCGAGCCCGTCATACGTCTTGAAAACCGGACCGGTCGGACACGCAAGGCCCGGATTGGCCAGCACGCCGTGCAGCGTCGCCAGCCCTTCGAGCGGCGTCACCCGTTCGCCCTCGCCCTCCATCATCAGCGACTGCGACAAGAGCGCGGCCGGCACATCCCCGCCCAACCCCGCCGCAACCTCAAGCAAGACCTCGACATCCTCGACATCCCAGGCCGCCGACAACAGCCGCAGCGCCGCGCCGGCATCGGCCGAGCCGCCGCCAATTCCTGCGGCGACCGGCAGGTTCTTTTCCAGCACAAACCGCCCTGTCACAGCCCGGCCAATGGCCGCGCCCAGAAGACGCGCCGCCTCCAGAACGAGATTGTCGCCCGAAATCTGTCCCGCCATCGGCCCGTTCACCGTCAGCGACAACGGCTCGCCATCGTCGCCATAATGCACCATGTCGGTAGCCGAATGGGCAAACATCGTGAGCGAGCGCAAGGGATGGCGCCCGTTCCGGCCCGGCGGCCCGACATGCAGCGTCAGATTGACCTTCGCAGGCGCGTGGGCGGTGAAACGGGTCATCTGTTATCAGTCCGCCTGCCCGCCGTCGCCAAGCTTGGCCCGGATGCGCGCGGCGTACTCCTCGTCCGGGTCAAGCGTCAGCGCGCGTTCCCACTGAAAGCGCGCCTCCTGCCGCCGCCCGACCATATAGAGCGCATCGCCGAGATGGTCATTGATCGTCGGATCGCCCGGCGACAGCACCACAGCCTTTTCAAGCTCCTCGACGGCCTGCTCGTATTTCCCGAGCCGGTAATAGGCCCAGCCGAGGCTATCGACGATGTATCCGGCATTCGGCCGCGCTGCGACGGCACGCCGGATCAGGCCGAATGCCTCCTCCAGCTTCTGGCCCCGGTCGACCAGCGAATAGCCGAGATAATTCATCACTTCAGGCCGCTCCGGCTCGATCGCGAGCGCGCGGCGCAGGTCCGCTTCGGCCTCAGCCCAGTTGCCGAGCCGCTCGCGC
>JBGSUF010000244.1:0-6895 GCA_041736285.1 Hyphomonadaceae bacterium
CATCCAACAGCAGGAGGGCTGCAGCTTTGCCACACCGCCGCCAAGCCAGTCGTGTGGGGCCTTGCTTAGACGGCAGCGATACCAGCAGGTTGCGGGCGACACCGCGCGCGGCGACACCGACGACGCCTGGCTGACCGCGCAGGTGCTGTTTGCAACGCTGACAGACGTGGAACTGATCGATCCGGAGCTGAGCGCGGAGGCCGTTTTGTTCCGGCTGTTCCATGAGGAGGGCGTGCGGGCGCAGGCGCGCGTGCAGGTTCAGGACGCCTGTAGCTGTAACGCGGAGCGGCTGAAGGCGACGCTGGCGTCGATGCCGGCCGAGGCGCTGCACGAGCTTGCCGATGAGAACGGCACGCTGGAGGCCGGGTGCCAGTTCTGCGGGCGCAGTTATGATATTTTGCTGTCGGAGCTGATCGGGGACTGAGGTTTCCTGAAGGCTACGGGTCAAGGGCCAAGCGGCAAACGCTGAGGGCGGCGGGGCCGGGTCAGCCGCGCCAGAAGCGGGGCATGAGGACGACAAAGACAGCCGTGAATTCAAGACGTCCGAGCAGCATGGCGATGCTGCACACCCATTTGGAGGCATCGTTGAGCCTGCCGAAATTGCTCTCCGGGCCGATCACCGGTCCAAGGCCCGGCCCGACATTCGACACCGAGGTGGCGGAGGCGGAAATGGCGGTGATGACGTCATTGCCCAGGAGATTGAGCAGGAGCGCCGCGACAACGAAGGTGGCGACGTAGAGGTAGAGGAAAACCATCACCGACTGCAGGGTGGCGGGGGAAACCGCCGCGCCGCCGTAGCGAACGGGCACGACGCGGTTCGGGCGGATCATCCGGGCGGCATAGGCGAACATGGCCTTTGTCGCGATCTCGAGGCGGAACATCTTGATGCCGCACGCCGCCGAGCCGGCACAGCCGCCAAGGAATGTCGCGAAGAAGAAGACGCCGACGGCAAACGTGCCCCATTTATCGTAGCCGGCGCTCGCATAGCCGGTGCCCGTCATCACCGAAACGATGTTGAACAACGCCTCCCGGAAGGCGACGACCCGGTTGTCGAAGGTGGGCGGGGCGACATCAAGCTCGTGGTAGAAGACGATCAGCGCAGACAGCGACAGGACCAGGCCGATGAACAGGCGTGGCTGCGGGTCGGTCAGCATGGGCTTGAGACGGCCATGCAGTATGGCGAGCGCCAGAAGGCTGAAGGGCAAGCCGGCAATGACCATGAAGACGATCGCGACATAAACGGCCGGCGTGCCGGCGAAATGGCCAAAACTCGTATCGTGTGTGGAAAAGCCGCCCGCTGACACCGTCGTCATGGCGTGGGCGATCGCGTCGAAGGGCGTCATGCCGCTCATGCCATAAAGCGAGGCGCAGGCGATCGAGATGATGAGATAGATGATGCTGACCTGGGCGGCGATCTCGGCGACGCGGGGCATGAACTTGCCGGTCTGGTCGGAGCTTTCGGTCTGGAACAGCTGCATGCCGCCGACCTGCAGCATGGGCAGAATGGCGATGGCCGTCACGATGATGCCGACGCCGCCAATCCATTGCAGGATGGCGCGCCAGAGCAGGGTGCCGCGCGGCAGTTCGTCGAGGCCCGAAATGGCGGTCGCGCCGGTGGTCGTCAGGCCCGATACGCTCTCGAACATGCTGTCGGTGAAGCTGTAGCCAAGGCTCATGAAGGGCAGGGCGGCCGCGAATGCCAGGACGACCCAGACCAGCACGGTGAGGAGGAAGGCTTCGCGAGGACCGGTGCGGGGACGCGACTGTCCGGCCGAGACGGCCAGCACGATGCCCGCCGTGGTGACGGCAAACGACCAGAGGGCGAAGACTGGCCAGCGAGCATCGCCGTCAGCCGCATCAATCAGCGCGCAGGGGATCATGGCCACGCCGAGAAAGGCCAGCATCAGGCCGACGGCGAGCAGGATGGGGCTCATCCGCATTGGCGGGTGTCCCTGCCGGCGGGGATGGGCGGCTGATCAGCTCGGAAGCGCATCTTCATACGGGCTGTCGAGGGAGAAAGTCGGGATGGTGACGCTGAACAGGAACTTTTCTTCGCCCTGATCCTGCATGAGATAGCGACCGCGCATGATGCCGGAGGGACGCGAAAGCGGCGCGCCGGACGTGTAGCGGAAGGCGTCACCGGGGGCGATTTCGGGCTGTCGGCCGATAACGCCTTCACCCTCGACAAGGTCGCGCAGGCCCGTGCTGTCGATGATTTCCCAGCTGCGGCGGCGAAGGATGATGGCGGCCGGTCGGCCATTCTCCACCTCAACCGTGTAGGCCCACATGAAGCGGCGCTGCGCGGGGCTGGACTCCCCGTTGAGAAAAGTCGGCACGACGCGGACGATCACGCCGGAGGTTTCGGCGGTGAAGGGCGTGTCGAGCGGTATGGGCCGGGTGGCTGACATGATGGCTCGTTATATGCCGCATCCGGCGTTCAGATCACGTTAAAGACGGGGAGCGCGCGTTCAGGCTGCGCCCAGCGCGGTGAGGAGGTCGTCTTTCAGGTCGGATGCATCTTCAAGGCCAATAGAAATGCGCACCCATGACCGGTCGAGGCCCATGTCGGCCTGCGCCTCGTCCGAGAGGGCGCGGTGGGTGGTGGTGGAGGGGTGGCAGGCAAGGGATTTGGCGTCGCCGAGATTGTTGGAGATGTCGACCAGTTCCAGCGCGTTGAGGAAACGGAAGGCGGCGTCCTGTCCGCCCTTCAGCGAGATGGCGAGGAGGCTGCCGCCATTGGTCATCTGTTTGGCGTGGACGGCGTAATGTGGATGGTCGGTGCGTCCCGGATAGCGCACGCGGGCGACAGCGGGGTGTTCGGCGAGGGCGTCTGCGAGGGTGGCGGCGGTGGCCGACATCTTGTTCACGCGCAGCGACAGCGTCTCAAGCCCCTTGAGCACGACCCATGAGTTGAACGGCGAAGGGGCCGGGCCGGTGTGGCGCAGCCATGGGTCCAGATGCTCCTCAAGGTCTGCGGCCGGTCCGAGCACCGCGCCGGAGAGGACACGGCCGGAGCCGTCCATATGCTTGGTGCAGGAGTAGACGACCCAGTCAGCGCCCATTTCCAGCGGGCGCTGGTGGATGGGGGTGGCGAACACGTTGTCGACGATGAGCTTTGCGCCGGCCTTGCGGGAGAGTTCGGCGACGGCGGCAATGTCGACGGCATCGAGAAGCGGGTTGGCCGGGCTTTCGATCAGGACGAGCTTTGCCGGACGCGAGAGCGCGCGCGCCCAGGCGTCCAGATCCGCGCCGTCAACAAATTCGGTCTCGATGCCGAAACGGGGCATGAGTTCGGAAATGATCCAGCGACAGGAGCCGAACAGGGCCTTGGCGGCAACAACGCGGTCACCGGAACGGCAGGGCGAGAGCAGCGCCGAGGAAATTGCGCCCATGCCGGATGCGGCGACGCGGCAGTCCTCAGCCCCTTCCAGCGCGGCGAGACGGTTCTCCAGCATCCGGGTCGTCGGATTGCCATAGCGCGAATAGACATAGCCGGGGGCATCGCCTGCGAGGCGGGCGGCGGCCTCCTCGGCGCTGGCATAGGCATAGCCCGAGGTCAGGATCAGCGCTTCGCTGGTCTCCCCCCAGGGTGTGCGTTCGGTGCCGGCGCGGACGGCGAGGGTATCGGGATGCCAGTTGCGGGGGCGTTTCATGTCGTCGCGGCCCTTTCATTTGCGTGCCTGGCGACTTAGAGAACTCGCAGAGGATGGGTCAAGGCGTATGAATCGATCGCACTCGGAACACGGCGGCGGGATGACGCCGGTGGCGGCGCCTTCGGGCATGGCGCCGGGGGTATTGTGTGACCGGCAGATCGAGGCGCTGGTGACGGCGGGGCAGGTCAGTGCCGACCGTCCGCTCGACGCCGACCAGATACAGCCCGCCAGCATTGATCTGCGGCTGGCATCGGATGTCTATCGGGTGCGGGCGAGCTTCCTGCCGGGGCGGGGCAAGACGGTGGGCAAGCATCTGGGGGATGGCGGCCTGCAGATGCACCGCATGGACCTTTCGCAGGGGGCGGTGCTTGAGACGGGCTGCGTCTATCTGGCGCTGCTGCAGGAGCGGCTGGACCTTCCGCCGGGGATTTCAGGGCGGGCCAACCCGAAGAGCTCGACGGGGCGGATCGACGTGTTCACGCGCGTGGTGACCGATCGCTGCGAGGCGTTCGACACCGTGCCGCCGGGCTATTCGGGGCCGCTGTTTCTGGAGATCAGCCCGCGGACATTCTCCATCATTGCGCGCGAGGGTGACAGGCTGGCGCAGTTGCGCCTGCGCTCGGGCGAGGCGCAGTTTGTCCGGGAGATGATGTTTCGCGTCGACATGGCGGGAGAGGGCGGCGGGCCGGTTGGCTGGCGCGCCAAGCGCCATGCCGGCGTGGTGGACCTGCGCCGGATCGGCCAGCATCCGGTGGCGGACTTTTGGGAACCGGTCCACCCGCATCAGGGGCGGGTCGTGCTCAATCCGGACGAATTCTACATCCTTGCCTCGAAGGAGGCGGTGAAGGTGGCGCTGACGCAGGCCGCCGAAATGGCCCCGATTGCGCCGGAACTGGGTGAGTTCCGGGCGCACTATGCCGGCTTCTTCGATCCGGGATTCGGGACGAATGCAGGCGGATCGCGCGCCGTTCTGGAGGTCCGCTCGCGCGATGTGCCGTTTATCCTAGAGGATGGCCAGCCCGTCGGCCGGCTGGTCTATGAAAAGCTTTCAGCCCGCCCGAGCGGCGCCTACGGTGAGCGAGGGAACAATTATCAGGGTCAGGCGCTTCGATTGTCCAAGCACTTCGCGCCGCCGCGCCTGAACGGCTCATAGAGACCGCCTGTCGCTGCCATCACTGAAATCGATTTGCGTTGCGGGTGTGATCATCTGTATCGTCTGAAGGAAATGGAGAACAGCATGGACATCGAAATCGGTATCGACAAAGCCGCGCGCAAGGATATCGTCGCGGAACTTCGCAAGGTTCTGGCCGAAACCTACGCGCTTTACGGTAAGACGCATTCTTATCACTGGAACGTCACGGGGCCGCGCTTTCATGCCCTTCACACTATGTTTGAGGCGCAGTATCGCGAACTCTGGGCGGCGCTGGACGTGATTGCCGAGCGGCTGCGCGCGCTGGGGGCCTTCGCGCCGACCAGCACAACGGACATGGCGGCGTTGGCGACCATCCCGCTCGACAATGACGTGCCGGGCGCAGAGGAGATGATCCGCAATCTTGCTGCCGGACACGAGACGGTCTCGCGGAGTGCCAAGAGCGCGTTGAAGGTGGCCGAGGCGCATGACGATGCCTCCACCGCCGACCTGCTGACCGCGCGCGCGACCATCGCCGAGAAGACGGCATGGATGCTTCGCTCAAGCATGTAAGGCGCACGCCAAGCCTGACAGAAAGCCAGCCTGACAAAAGCCAGCCCTCTGCCCCCCGGCGGAGGGCTTTTCTTTGGGGTCGCTTCCGGCCCTTCACCATTCCGGGACGCTTGTGCCCCAGATGGCGAGAAAGCCGGGCCGGGCCTCGACGCCATCCCGGCGGACGACGCGCACGCCGGATGCGGCGGCCACGGCCCGGGCCGCCTCGCCGACAAGAGTTGTATAGATGCCGGGCTGGCGGGGGACGGGGCGATCGTCACCGAGCACGATGACGCTGCCATCCTTCAGGCGCAGCGCCCATGAAGTGATGTCGGCGTCGATGCCGAGCGCGGAGTAGAATTCGGTGCGGTGCTCGACGCTGGCGATGGCGGCGAGAGGCAAAGTGAGCGCAAGGGCTGGCGGGCTGCCGAGGAAGCTGCGCCCGGCGGGGAGAATGAGGTTCACGTCGGCGGAAGTGATCTCCACACGCCAGCCAAGGCGGCCGTGTCCGTCGCGGCTAACATAGGCCATCAGCGGGACGACGAACAGCGACAGGGCGATGAAGATCAGCCCGGCCATGTCTCCTTGAGCCAGCGTGCTGACCCCGGTGTAAAGCGGTGCGACGATGAGCGCCCCGAACAGCATGATAACAAACGCGTGCATGATCCGCACACCCGCACCAAGGCGGAAGATCGTTGTTTCGTCGGCCATGTCGTATTCCTCTCCGGCAATGTGCGCTCCCTGTATTCAGAGGCGTATTGCGGGAGAGAAACGGGTCAGCCGAAAGCGCCGTAAGCCTGCGTGATGGCCAGCGTGACAGCGTGGAGGAGGGGGGAGGTCTCTTCCAGCGGGCGGATGATGTCGCGGTGGATGGCGGAATAGCCGCGCGCATCCGATCCGGCGGTGTCGTCGCCCGGCTCTGTCAGGACGGCGAAGACGGCGGTCTCTTCTCCGAGCGCCGAGGGGTAGATCTGGCGCAGCGCGGTCACGGCCTCGTCGATCTGCATGGTGGTGACCATTTCCAGCACGTCGCGGGCGCTGGTGCCGTGGCGCTGCGAGATGGCGGACATCCGGCCCGTGACGGCAAAGGCGTTCATCATCGCGGCAATGCGGATGGCGTGGAGGATGTGCAGGTCGAGCCTGGCCTCGTGGCGCTCGGCGGTGGTGGGGCCGTGATCGACGCGGCCGAGGAGGGCGTCGAACTTGCCAAGGTCGA
Source organism: Hyphomonadaceae bacterium (assembly GCA_041736285.1). Lineage (GTDB taxonomy): Bacteria > Pseudomonadota > Alphaproteobacteria > Caulobacterales > Hyphomonadaceae > JBGSUF01. Next base: position 6,551 of record JBGSUF010000244.1, read on the forward strand.
TGGTCAGCATGTCGGCAATGCGCAGGATGGCGGTCGTCGTGCCATAGGGGTCGAGCGTGTAGCTGACGCGGCGAAACGCGGAGGCGGTCTCCGGCGCAACGAAGCGCGACATCGCGACCCAGAGGCCGGGGCTGTAAGCCTGCGCATAAGCACGCAGGGCCGGCAGGCTGGTCAGGAAACGCGCGTGCAGGGCGAGGCTGACCAGGTGACGCATGCGGGGGGAGGCGTCGATCAGGTCGGCGAGGCGGTCGGTCTCGCGCTGGATGGAGGATCCGATGCCGGCGGCGGTGTTGAGGGGGATGGCAAGCTGCTGCAGCGTGGCGTTATGGAGGATGGCCCGCAGGG
>JBGSUF010000259.1:0-3765 GCA_041736285.1 Hyphomonadaceae bacterium
GCCTCTGGGGCTGCGCCTGGGCGGCGTGGTGGCCCCTGGCGCGGCCCTGGCGCAGTTCGACTGGATCTACGGGTTCGACGCAACGCAACCTTGACCGGCAGGATGGGCCTTCGGGCCCTTCCTGGTCAGGCCAGGTGCAGCATCAAGAACAGCGCCGCGGTCAGGCCGATTTCCAGCCAGGGCAGGGAAATCTGCGGCAGCATCTGCGTGGCCACCCGGATCGGCGCCGAGGGTGCCTGGCCGAAGGGCAGGCGATAGCGGTTGCGGGTCGGCATCTGCGGGGCAAGGGGCGGGAACGGGTGCTGCATCGAATCCTCCATGTGTCCCACAAGGGTCCGATACAGAACTTAATAAGAACATAAGGCCCGGCAGAACCGGGCCATATGCTTTTGAAACAATATGTTTCGATGTTTATCCGAAATCGTTACGAAGCGAGATTCCGCAGCACATAGTGCAACACGCCACCATGCTCGACATATTCGATCTCGATTTCCGTATCGATCCGGCACTTGATCTGGATCGTCTTCGTCGTCCCGTCCGCATAGGCGATGGTGCAGGGCACCAGGCTCAGCGGCGTCAGATCGCCCGAAAGCCCCTCGATCGAGATGACTTCATCGCCCTTCAGGCCCAAGGTCTTGCGGGTCTCGCCGCCGGTAAACTCGAAGGGAATGACCCCCATGCCGACAAGGTTCGACCGGTGGATGCGTTCAAAGCTTTCAGCGATCACCGCTTTGACGCCCAGAAGCGCGGTGCCCTTGGCCGCCCAGTCGCGGGACGAGCCTGCGCCGTATTCGATGCCGCCGAAGATCACCAGCGGGGTGCCCTTCTCCTGCCATTCCATCGAGGCGTCGTAGATCGAGGTCTGCGCCCCGTCCGGCCCCTTGGAATAACCGCCCTCGACACCGTCCAGCATCTCGTTCTTGATGCGGATATTGGCCAGCGTGCCGCGCATCATCACTTCATGGTTGCCGCGCCGGGCGCCGTAGGAGTTGAAATCGGCGACGGTGACGCCCTTCTCCTGCAGGTAGCGGCCGGCGGGGCTGGAGGCCTTGATCGAACCGGCGGGCGAAATGTGGTCGGTGGTGATGCTGTCGGCGAACAGGCCGAGCAGGCGCGCACCGTGAATGTCACGCGGGGCGGCAATGTCCATGCTCATGCCCTCGAAATAGGGCGGGTTCTGGACATAGGTGGACTGCGTCGGCCAATCATAGGTCTGGCCGCCGGAGACCTTGATGGCCTGCCAGTGCTCGTCGCCTTCAAAGACGTTGCCATAGCGGCTCTCGAACATGTCCGGCGTGACGGCGTAGCGCATCACGTCGGCAATCTCCTGCGAGGTCGGCCAGATATCCTTGAGGTAGACCGGGTTGCCATCATCGCCGGTGCCGAGCGGATCGGTGGTCAGGTTGACATGCATCGATCCGGCAATGGCGTAGGCGACCACCAGCGGCGGGGAGGCGAGATAGTTGGCGCGAACGTCCTGGCTGATACGGCCCTCGAAATTGCGGTTGCCGGACAGGACCGAGGCGGCGACGATGTCGTTCTCGGCGATGGATTTGGAAATTTCGGCCGGCAGCGGACCGGAATTGCCAATACAGGTCGTGCAGCCATAGCCGACCAGATTGAAGCCGAGCGCGTTGAGATCTTCGCTGAGACCGGCCTTGTCGAGATAGTCGGTGACAACCTGGGAGCCGGGGGCGAGCGATGTCTTGACCCACGGCTTGCTCGACAGGCCCTTGGCGCGCGCCTTCCGGGCCAGAAGGCCCGCCGCGATCAGAACCGACGGGTTGGACGTGTTGGTGCAGGAGGTGATGGCGGCGATCACGACCGAGCCATCATGAATGTGGAAATCGCGGCCGTCGACGCCGTGCGGGCTGACGCCATAATTCTCCGGGCGGGTATAGACATTGGTGGCGCCCTCATCGACGAAGCGCGATTCCGGGGTCGATTTCGGGGCGGTGGAGGGGTCTTTGCGTCCGCCGCGGATATCGGAGATGGCCCCGCGGAAGCTCTCGGCGGCGTCCGACAGCAGCACCCGGTCCTGCGGGCGCTTCGGCCCCGCGAGGGAAGGCAGGACGCTGCCAAGGTCGAGTTCGAGCGTGTCGGTGTAGACCGGGTCTTCCATCGTCGGCGCCCAGTAACCCTGCGCCTTGGCATAGGCTTCCACGAGGGCGACGCGGGCCGGGTCGCGGCCAGTGTCGGCGAGATAGGACAGGGTTTCGTCGTCAACCGGGAAGAAGCCGCAGGTCGCGCCGTATTCCGGGGCCATGTTGGAAATCGTCGCCTGATCTTCGAGGGTGAGATTGGCAAGGCCCGCGCCGAAGAACTCGACGAACTTGCCGACAACGCCCTTCTTGCGCAGCACCTGCGTCACGGTGAGCACCAGATCGGTGGCGGTCGCGCCCTCGGCCAGCTTGCCGGTCAGGCGCATGCCGATGACTTCGGGGATGAGCATGGAGACCGGCTGGCCCAGCATGGCGGCCTCCGCCTCAATGCCGCCAACGCCCCAGCCAAGCACGGCGAGGCCGTTGATCATGGTGGTGTGGCTGTCGGTGCCGACGCAGGTGTCCGGATAAGCAACGGTCTCGCCGTCTTCCTCAGCGGTCCAGACGGTCTGGCCGAGATATTCGAGGTTGACCTGGTGGCAGATGCCGGTGCCCGGCGGGACAACGCGGAAATTGCGGAATGCCTTGGAGCCCCAGCGCAGGAACTCATAGCGCTCGCCATTGCGCTCGTATTCGCGCTCGACATTCTTGCGGAAGCTTTCCGGCCCGGCAAAATAATCGACCATGACGGAGTGGTCGATCACGAGGTCGACCGGCACTTGCGGGTTGATCGCTTCGGCCGGGGCGCCGAGCTTGCTGGCCGCGTCGCGCATGGCGGCGAGGTCCACGACGGCGGGCACGCCGGTGAAATCCTGCATCAGCACGCGGGCCGGGCGATAGGCGATCTCGTGCTGGGCGGTGCCGCGATCCTTCAGCCAGTCCGCCATCGCCTGAATATCGGCCTTGGTGACGGTCTTGCCATCCTCAAAGCGCAGGAGGTTTTCCAGCAGCACCTTCAGCGACGCGGGCAGGCGCGAAACATCGCCGAGGCCATTGGCCGCAGCCGCCTCAAGGCTGTAATAGACATAAGTCTTTCCGCCGACATTCAGCGTGCGGCGGGATTTGAAGCTGTCGAGTGAAGGCATGTCTGGATTGCTCCCGGTCTGTCTGAAATGTTATCGGCCTTGGCCGAGCCGCCTGAAATGACTTGCGCCTCTCTTATCCCTGCCGGGGCGTGTGTGCAATTGCGACAAAGAGAGAGCATGGTTTTGCAAGGCGATCAGCCAGTTGGGCAGCCAGATGGGCCGTATGTCGACGGATCGGTGCGGCTGCGCTGCGAGCAGCTGGCCAGCCTGCGCGGCCTGCGCCTCCTGTTCCAGCGGCTAGACCTTGAGGCGCGCGGCGGTGAACTGGTCGTGCTGCGGGGCGAAAACGGCTCCGGCAAGTCGACGCTGCTGCGGATTATTGCCGGGCTGATGCGGCCAAGCCTTGGCACGGTCCGGCTCGATGCGCCGATGCCCGAGCCGGTCCATTATTGCGGGCACCTGAACGGGCTGAAGCCTTTCGAGACGCCGCGCAGCGCGCTCGCCGCCAGCATGGCAATGGCAGGGCAGGGCGCCGACCCCTCCAGAGTGGAGGCGGCCATTGCCCAGCTCGGGCTTGCGCTGCCGGCCGATATTCCTGCACGGCTCCTGTCGGCTGGGCAGAAGCGGCGCACGGCGCT
>JBGSUF010000270.1:0-11277 GCA_041736285.1 Hyphomonadaceae bacterium
CGCGATGTAGGGCGGCAGGGGCATCGCGCCATAGGCTTCCAGCGCATCGTTCAGTTGCGCGCCGCCGAGCGCAAACCGCAGCATCACCGCGCCATCTCCACGTCGCAGGCCCACCGTTGCAACGAGATCCCCCTGAAAGACCACCTCATCGCCCTCAACCAGGCGTCGCCCCGGGCGCACCAGCGCCAGCCATTCGTGCGCCGAAACCTCCTCGATCAGGTTGGCGTGGATGTTGACATCGCGCGCCTGCACCCCACGCCCGAACCGCACTCCGTCAAGCGCTGCCGGCAGAACGCGCGTGTCATTCACGACCAGACAATCGCCGTCCTGCAACAGTCCGGGCAGATCGCGCACACGCCTGTCCTCCAGCGTCCCGTCACCGCGCACCACCAGAAGCCGCGCCATATCGCGCGGATAAACCGGCCGCAGCGCGATCAGCGCCTCGGGAAGCTCAAAGTTGAATTCATCCAGATCCATGCGGCCGACGCCATACACCCCGCGCCGGCGCGCGCAAGCCTCTTTCGATCACGCAAGCCCCGCGTCGCGGCAAAGCCTACTCGCCGCCAGTCACCACGATTGCTGGCACTGGCTCTAGATCGCAGACATTCGTCCGCCCATCGACCCCGGCGATTTGCGCGACGAATTCCGGAAGATCGGTGCGCATGACAAAAGCCGTCAAGGCCTCCTCGCCCTCAAGATCGGCCGCAACCTTTGCCGAGACGAGCACGTCCGGCTGTTCGACAGCGCCGTTGCGCGAACTCGGCCCGGCCTTGATCGCGCGCACCACATCCAGCCCTTCGACCACCCGGCCCCAGGCTGTATAATTGCGATCGAGAGCGTCGGACGTCTCGCGCATCATGAAGAACTGGCTGTTGGCGCTGTTGGGATCATCCGTGCGCGCCGTCGAAACCACGCCGGGGCAGTGCATGATGTAGGTTTCAACCGTGCCGGTCTCGTTCATCTCGGCCAGGAACTCCGACTGCGTATTGACCGGCGCGCCGAGAATATAGCCCTGCCGGCCGCTTTCCTGCATCCCGATCAGCACCGATGGCATCGCCACGGGATCGCGCCTGATGAAGAACTCACCCTCCAGATCCGGCAGCCCGGACGGGCGACCCTTTGCAGCGCTGATGTCGCCGCCCTGCGCCATGAAGTCGTCGATCACGCGATGAAAAACCGTGCCGTCGAAATCGCCCGAACGGATGATCGTGCGAAACTGGATCACATGATTGGGTGCAAAATCCGGGAATGCCTCGATCACGATCCGGCCTTTTGTCGTTTCGAAGACGAAGAGGTTTTCCCCGTCCACCTGTCGCCACTGCGTGGTATCGACCTCGGCGGCGGATGTCGGCGCGGGCTGCGCCGAGGCTGCAACACCCGCAAGCGCCATTACGCTTACCGCGGCCGCAAGGGCCATCAGGCGGCCTGAAAGATCGGCCTTTGTCTTGATCATCACTTGTATTTCTCCAGCAGTGCATCCCGCACGCGCGGCGGAACAAACGCAGTCACATCGCCGCCAAGTCTCGCAATCTCCTTGACGAGCCGCGAGGCGACAGCCTGATGTTGAGGATCGGCCATCAGGAAGACGGTTTCAATCTCCGCTGACAGTTTGTCATTCATCGCGACCATCTGAAACTCATACTCGAAATCGGATACGGCCCGCAGGCCGCGCACGATGACCCGCGCGCCAATCTCCTCGGCAAAATGCACCAGCAGCCGGTTGAACGGGCGAACTTCCATCGTCCCGATGTCGTGGCCCGTGATGCCGCTCAGTTCCTCGCGCACCATGCCAACGCGCTCATCCAGGGAAAACAGCGGTTTCTTGGCCTCATTGACGGCCACCCCGATGATGAGGTGGTCGACCAGCTTCACGGCACGCCGGATAATGTCGAAATGCCCGTAGGTGAGCGGATCGAAAGTCCCGGGATATAGTCCGATGCGCGTCATTCCGCCCTGCCCTGCAGCTGTGATTGCCAATGTCGAGCGAGACCCTAACCCGGCCCGGCGCTCCGGCGAAAGGTCGCCGGCACGCTTTTCTTCACGTTGCGCGAACGGCTTAGTCTGTTGTTTCCCTTCCAGTGTCGGCCGCTGCCCCATCCGCGGTCCCGTCTGCCGGCCCGTCTGCCGGCCCGTCCGCGGTCCCGTCTGCCGGGACATCGCTGTCGAGGATGCGCTCGACGGAGACGACCTGTTCACCGCCCGCCACGCGCAGCACCCGCACACCTTGCGTCGCCCGCCCTGCGAGCCTGATCTGGTCGCTGCGCGTGCGGATCAGTTGCCCTGCATTCGTGACCAGCATCACGTCATCGCCCTCATTGATGTTGAACGAGGCCACGAGGCGCTGCGTGCCGGAAATCCGGTGCGCGAGCAGGCCTTTGCCGCCGCGCCCGGTCACACGGTAATCATAGCCGAGCGCCCGCTTGCCCACACCATCGGACGTGATGGTCAGGATCATCTGCTCGCCGCGCGTGAGCTCCGCCAGACGATCCGGGCTCAGCACCGCTTCGCCGACCTCTTCTCCCTCATCATCCGGCAGCGCCTCTTCCAGCACGACCGCGTCCTCGCTCTCGCCCGTGCCGACACGGCGCAATCCGGCCGCGTGCTTGAGATAGGCGCGTGCCTCTGACGGCGTCACATCGACATGTTGCAGCACCGTCATCGAGATCACTTCGTCGTCGCCCGTCAGCCGGATGCCCCGCACGCCCGTCGATGTGCGCCCCGAAAACACGCGCACATCCGTGACCCGGAAGCGGATGCACGCCGCCCGCGCGGTCGTCAGCAGGACGTCATTGTCCTCGTCACAGATCTGCACGTCGACAATGCCGTCGCCCTCGTCGGGCTTCATCGCGATCTTCCCGTTGCGATTGACCTGCACGAAGTCGGCCAGCTTGTTGCGCCGCACATTTCCAAGCCGCGTCACGAACATCACGTCGAGCCGGGCGCGATCTTCCTCGCCCTCCGGAAGCGGCATCAGCGAAGTGATCCGCTCGCCCTTCTCCAGCGGCAGGATGTTGACCAGAGCCTTGCCGCGCGATTGCGGCGTGCCGAGCGGCAGCCGCCAGACCTTCTGTTTGTAGACCATGCCCGTCGAGGAGAAGAACAGCACTTCGGTATGGGTGTTGGCCGAGAAAATCCTCGTGACGAAGTCTTCTTCCTTCATCGCCATGCCGGAGCGGCCCTTGCCGCCGCGATGCTGGGTCCGGTAGGTCGCAAGCGGCGTGCGCTTCACATAGCCGCCATGGGTGACGGCCACCACCATGTCCTCGCGCTCGATCAGGTCCTCGTCTTCGAGGTCGAGGTCGCCCTCGATGAATTCCGAGCGACGCGGCACGGCGAAGCGTTCCTTCACCTCGGCCAGTTCGCCGCGAATGATGTCCAGCACGCGCGGACGCGACCGGAGAATGTCGAGGAAATCCTCGATCTTCTCTCGCAGCGCCTTGACTTCATTTCCAATTTCATCTCGCCCAAGTCCCGTCAGCCGGTGCAGCCGCAGATCCAGGATCGCCCGTGCCTGCTCGTCCGACAGGCGGATAAGTCCGCCCTCCGCGATCACCGTGCGGCGGTCTGCGACGAGTTCGATGATAGCCAGCATGTCCGCTGCCGGCCACTGGCGCGCCAGCAACTGCTCGCGGGCGGTTGCAGGGTCCGGCGCATTCCGGATGATGCGGATGACCTCGTCAATATTGGCCACCGCCAGCGCGAGGCCGACGAGCACGTGGGCCCGGTCGCGCGCCTTGTTCAGCTCAAACCGCGTGCGCCGCGCAATGACCTGCTCCCGGAAGCCGATAAAGCTCTGCAGAATCATCCGCAGGCTCAGTTGTTCCGGGCGGCCATTGTTGAGCGCCAGCATGTTCACGCCGAACGAGGTCTGCAGCGGCGAATACCGGAAGAGCTGGTTCAGCAGGACGTCGGCGCTGGCGTCCCGCTTGATCTCGATGACGACGCGAATACCGTGGCGGTCGCTTTCGTCGCGCAGGTCCGCAATGCCTTCGACGCGCTTTTCCCGCACCAGTTCGGCAATCTTCTCCACCATCGAGGCCTTGTTCACCTGAAAGGGGATGTCATGAACAATGATCGCCTCGCGGCCGGATCGTACCTGTTCGATCGTCGTGCGCCCGCGCATCACCACCGAACCGCGGCCCGTCATCAGGCCGTTGCGCGCCCCGGTCCGGCCGAGGATGTAGGCCCCCGTCGGAAAATCCGGCCCCGGAACAATGGCGAGCAGTTCATCGTCGGAAATCTCGGGATTGTCGATCATCGCATTGGTTGCGTCGATCACCTCGCCGAGATTGTGCGGCGGGATGTTGGTCGCCATGCCGACGGCGATGCCGCCTGCGCCATTGACCAGAAGGTTCGGAAACTTCGCCGGCAGCACCACAGGCTCGCTTTCCGAGCCATCATAGTTCTCCTGGAAGTCGACCGTGTCCTTGTCGATATCGGCCAGCAGGAATGAGGCCGCACGGTCGAGCCGGACCTCGGTGTATCGCATGGCGGCGGGCGGGTCGGCGTCGATCGAGCCGAAATTGCCCTGACCATCCAGCAGCGGCAGCCCCATGGAGAAAGGCTGCGCCATCCGGACCAGCGCGTCATAGACGGCACTGTCGCCATGCGGGTGATACTTACCGATCACGTCACCGACCACACGGGCCGACTTGCGATAGGATTTGTCGTGCGTGTAGCCGGCCTCCTGCATCGCGTACAGAATGCGCCGGTGGACAGGCTTGAGACCGTCACGGATATCCGGCAGCGCCCGGCTGACAATGACGCTCATCGCATAATCGAGATAGGAGCGTTTCAGCTCGTCCTCGATAAAGATCGGCGAAATGCCATCCTCGGGAACCGGCTTCGGCGTGCCTTCGTCCTCGGGCGGCGGGTTGTTCTTGTCGTCGCTCAAACTGGACCTGCTTTTCTGTTGAACCGTCGCATTCCCGGCACTGGAACCCGGGCGAAAGATTACACGACCGTCACTGTCGAATCGAACCTCGGCGTTGCGTCATCCCTAGCAAATCCGCCGCATACAAACAACTTTTCCGGGCCGCAGGCGCCAAGGAACGATGCCCGCCAACCTCTCCTAGAACGGTATGTCGTCGTCGAGCGCCTGGCTGTAATCCTGCGCCGGACCCTCAATCTTGCGCGGGCCGCCGCTGCCGCCGCCATAGCCGCTCCGATCGTCCGACATCCTGGCACCGCCGCCCTCGCTGCGCCCGTCGAGCATGGTGAGGTTGGCATCATAGCCCTTCAGCACGACTTCGGTGGTGTACCGGTCATTGCCGCTCTGGTCCTGCCATTTGCGGGTCTCCAGCTTGCCCTCGATGTAGACTTTGGAGCCCTTCTTCAGATAGCTCTGCGCCACCCGCACGAGACCCTCGGAATAAATGGCGACACTGTGCCACTCGGTCCGCTCCTTGCGTTCACCGGTGTTCTTGTCCTTCCAGTTTTCCGACGTGGCGATCCGCAGGTTGCAGACCTGCCCGCCATTCTGGAACTGCTTGACCTCGGGGTCGGCGCCCAGATTGCCGACCAGTATCACCTTGTTTACGGACCCGGCCATGGTTGGCCTCCCTTCATTTCGCTTGCGATTCGTTTCCCCACCGTCTTAACCGATGAATTGCACGCTGTCGCGGTGTACCAGCCGTGCTTTCCACTGTTTCAGGCGCCACTTGTTCCAGTAATGTTCTTCGTCTAGAAAGCTGCGGAGGTCAAGCCCGAATCGACCTCACTGCAAAACTTGGTGCCGGGAGCAGCCCCGCCCGCTCTTTTCTTCCCCATGGCGCGGAGCCATCTGAACTCGGCCACCTTTACCAAAGTCCCGTCTTTCGCCTGACGCAACCTTCCGCCTTCGACACGAGAGAAAGCCCGCCCCCATGAACGAACTGTCCATGATCCGCGTCCGAGGTGCGAAAGAGCACAACCTCAAGAATGTCGACATCGACATTCCGCGCGGCCGGCTGGTCGTGATGACGGGGCTGTCGGGTTCGGGCAAGTCCTCGCTCGCCTTCGACACCATCTATGCTGAGGGGCAGCGCCGCTATGTCGAGAGTCTCTCGGCCTATGCAAGGCAGTTTCTGGAACTGATGCAGAAGCCGGATGTCGAAAGCATTGAGGGGCTGTCCCCGGCCATTTCGATCGAGCAGAAAACGACCAGTCGGAACCCGCGCTCGACTGTCGCCACGGTGACGGAGATCTATGACTATATGCGTCTTCTCTGGGCGCGTGTTGGCGTTCCCTACTCGCCAGCGACGGGCCTTCCCATTGAAAGCCAGACCGTCAGCCAGATGGTCGACCGCACAATGGCGCTTCCGGAAGGCAGCCGCCTGTTCCTGCTTGCGCCCATGGTTCGCGGGCGCAAGGGCGAATACCGCAAGGAATTTGCTGACCTTTTGCGCCGCGGCTTTCAGCGGATCAAGGTTGACGGCGTCTATCACGAGCTTGAAACGCCCCCGACGCTCGACAAGAAGGTCAAGCATGATCTCGACGTTGTCGTCGACCGCATCGTGGTGCGCGAGGGCATGGAGCAGCGTCTCGCCCAGAGCTTCGAGATGGCGCTTGAGATCGCCGATGGCATTGCCGTGGCCGAATATGCGGACGTGGAGGAGGGCGAGACCGAACCGCGCCGCATCACCTACAGCGCCCGTTTCGCCTGCCCGGTGTCGGGCTTCACGATTCCCGAGCTTGAACCGCGCCTTTTTTCCTTCAACAATCCGTTCGGTGCCTGCCCGGCCTGTGACGGCCTCGGTGAACAGCTCAAGATCGACGCCGATCTCGTCGTGCCGGAGCAGGACCGCAGCCTTCAGGACGGCGCCATTGCGCCATGGGCGCGCACCGTCTCCCCCTATCAGACCCAGACCCTTCAGGCCCTGGCCAAGGCCTACAAGTTCAGGCTGAACGCGGCATGGCACAAGCTTGACCCCAGGGTTCACGACATCATCCTGAACGGCACCGGCAAGGATGAGGTCGATTTCGTCTATGATGACGGCATGCGCCGCTATGAGGTCACCAAGAGCTTCGAAGGCGTGATTCCCAACCTTGAACGCCGCTGGCGCGAGACCGACAGCGCCTGGGTGCGCGAGGAGATCGGGCGCTTCCAGTCGGCCCAGCCATGCCCGACCTGCGCCGGAAAGCGCCTGAAGCCCGAAGCCCTCGCCGTCCGGATCGCCGATTCCGACATTGCCGACGTCTCCCGCCTGTCGATCCGGGAGGCGTCGCACTGGTTTGAAACCGTTGAGGAGACCCTCACCCCTCAGCGCCGCGAGATTGCCGCCCGCATCCTCAAGGAAATCCGCGACCGGCTGAAATTCCTCAACGATGTCGGTCTCGACTATCTCGGCCTGTCGCGCGCATCCGGCACGTTGTCGGGCGGCGAGAGCCAGCGCATCCGCCTCGCCAGCCAGATCGGTTCCGGCCTGACCGGCGTGCTCTATGTGCTGGATGAGCCGTCCATTGGCCTGCACCAGCGCGACAATGAGCGCCTGCTGGGGACGCTGAAACGCCTGCGCGATCTCGGCAATTCCGTCATCGTCGTGGAGCATGACGAGGACGCCATCCTGACGGCGGACCATGTCATCGACATGGGCCCCGCTGCGGGCATTCACGGCGGCGAGGTCATCGCGCAGGGCACGCCCGACGACATCCTCGCCAATCCGAACAGCCTGACCGGCGATTACCTGTCCGGCCGCCGCGAGATCGTCATCCCGAAGCCCCGCCCCATCGCGAAGGCCACGAAGAAGCGCCTGAAGGTGATCGGCGCGACCGGCAACAATCTGCGAGACGTCACCGCAGAAATTCCTCTCGGCACGTTCACCTGCATCACCGGCGTGTCCGGCGGCGGCAAGTCGACGCTCATCATCGAGACCCTGTACAAGGCCCTCGCCCGGCGGCTGAACAACGCCTCTGCTGCGCCGGCCCCGCACCGCTCCATCGAGGGACTGGAGCATCTGGACAAGGTGATCGACATCGACCAGAGCCCGATCGGGCGCACGCCGCGGTCCAACCCGGCCACCTATACCGGCGCTTTCGGCCCGATCCGCGACTGGTTCGCCGGCCTGCCCGAAGCCCTCGCGCGCGGCTACAAACCCGGTCGCGTTTCCTTAAACGTCAAGGGCGGCCGCTGTGAGGCGTGTCAGGGCGACGGCGTCATCAAGATCGAGATGCACTTCCTCCCGGACGTCTACGTGACCTGCGACACCTGCAAGGGCAAGCGCTACAACCGCGAGACGCTGGAAGTCCTCTACAAGGGCAAGTCCATCGCCGACGTGCTCGACATGACCGTGGAGGAGGCCGGGAGCTTTTTTGCCGCCGTGCCGGCCATCCGCACCAAGATGGAAACCCTCGTCCGCGTCGGCCTGACCTATGTGAAGGTCGGCCAGCAGGCCACCACCCTGTCCGGCGGCGAGGCCCAGCGCGTCAAGCTCGCCAAAGAACTCTCCAAACGTGCCACCGGCCGCACCCTCTACATCCTCGACGAACCAACGACGGGCCTGCATTTCGAGGACGTCCGCAAGCTGCTCGAAGTCCTGCAGGAACTGGTCGATGGCGGCAACACGGTCGTGGTGATCGAGCACAATCTCGACGTCATCAAGACCGCTGACTGGATTATCGATCTCGGTCCCGAAGGCGGCGATGGCGGTGGCTATATCGTCGCCACCGGCACGCCGGAGGAAGTCGCAAAGGTCAAGGAAAGCCACACCGGGCACTTCCTCGCCGAAACCCTGCGCCGCCACGAGGAAAGACGCGCCGCCCGCATCAAGTCGGAACGCAAGGCCCGCTCCGCCGCCGAATAGCGCAGTTCAAGGCTCAGGCCGCCGCCGCATCCTCCGGCGGACGGACCTGCCGGTAGACCGAAAGTGCAAATCCAAGCTCGACAATGCCCGCCAGCAGGATCAGCCCCTGGCGCACAGCCTCCCCGGCTATGCCCGGCGCGCCAGCGGCCGCCAGCGCTCCCGATGCCCATGCCGACACCGCCAGAGCCGCCGCCACGCACGCGCCAAAGCTGACAATCCCGGCCGCCAGAAGCACCCAGCCATTGCCCTTTGTCCAGCTTGCCGGGCGCAGCACCATGAAGCGATTGGCATCCACCACCGCCGCCCGGAACACGACGATCCGGCAAAAAGCAAAGAATGGCGGGATCAGCGCCGCCGCCGCCACCAGCGCGATCAGCGTCGCGGCTGCCGGCCCGGCCCGCTCGACCACGAGGGAGAATTCATTCGCCGCCCCGATCTGGACGTCCTCCAGCGGCACTTCCATTCCGGCCAGCACGCCGCCCGCAAACATCGCCGCCACGGTAAAGCTCATGATCGCCGCCAAGACGAGGATGAAGCCGAAGCCGAGCGAGGCCACGAAGAGCCGCGTTGCGTCCCCGTCCCGCATCCATGTCGCCGCCCCGCCCTTGCCCAGCCCTGCACGCAGCGCCTGCGCCGCCCACAACGCATAGATCGCGACAAACACGACAAGGCAGCTCACCGCCCCGACAAACTCGCCCAGCATCGCCTGCATCGGCCCCAGCCCGTAAGTCCAGAGCGCCGCCGACGCCGCCACATAGAACAGGCCCGCCGTCCATGATCCTGCAACGCCCGCGGGGAAGAAGCCATAAGCCTCCGCCACCGTCTTTCCGAACGACACCTTGCCCGCCATGCGCTGCCCCTTCCGGTTCCTGCCTGACGCCGGAACTAGCCCGCCCCTGCCGCTTCGGCAACACGGCGTCCACTTGACCCCGGCCGCCGCCCGGCGCATCTCCCCGTTCATGACACACAAACGCATCCACATCATCGGCGCCGGCATGGCCGGTTCAGAGGCGGCCTGGCAGGCCGTTTCCATGGGCGTGCCCGTCACCCTGCACGAAATGCGACCTGTTCGCGGAACGCAGGCGCATCAGACGGATGGCTTTGCCGAACTCGTCTGCTCCAATTCCTTCCGTTCCGATGATGCCGCCTACAATGCCGTCGGCCTTCTCCATGAGGAAATGCGCCGCCTGTCCGGCCTCATCATCGCCAAGGGACACGAGCATCAGGTGCCCGCCGGCTCTGCCCTCGCCGTGGATCGCGACGGCTTCAGCCAGGCGGTCACGCAGGCCCTCACCAGCCACCCGCTTGTCGAAGTGTCGCGTGCCGAAGTCACCGCCCTGCCCGGCCCGGACGACGGCCCCGTCATCATCGCCACTGGCCCTTTGACCTCCGGCGCGCTTGCCGAGGCCATCCGCGCGCACACCGGCGAAGCAGACCTCGCCTTCTTCGATGCGATCGCGCCGATCATCCACCACGAATCGATCGACATGAGCCGCGCATGGCGACAGTCGCGCTATGACAAGCCCGGCCCCGGCGGAGACACCGCCGCCTACATCAACTGCGCGATGGACGAGGCGCAGTACAACGCTTTCATTGACGCGCTGCTGGCCGGTCCGAAGACCGAGTTCAAGGACTGGGAAAAGGACACGCCCTATTTCGAAGGCTGCCTGCCCGTCGAAGTGATGGCCGAGCGCGGACGCGAAACCCTGCGCTTCGGTCCGCTCAAGCCCGTCGGCCTGACCAATCCCCACGCGCCCGAGCGCCGACCCTATGCCGTCGTTCAGCTGCGTCAGGACAATGCCCTCGCCACTCTCTGGAACATGGTCGGCTTCCAGACCAAGCTGAAATACGGTGCCCAGGCCGAGGTCTTCCGCATGATACCGGGGCTGGAAGGCGCCGACTTTGCGCGGCTGGGTGGCATTCATAGGAATACTTTCCTAAATTCGCCGCGTCTCCTCGACAGCCAGCTCCGGCTGAAGTCGGCCCCGCATATACGCTTTGCCGGACAGATCACCGGCGTTGAGGGCTATGTGGAGAGCGCTGGCATGGGCCTGCTGGCGGGTCGTTTCGCCGCCGCCGAACTCCTTGGCCGCCCGCTTCCCCCGCCGCCGCCGACGACGGCGCTCGGTGCGCTGCTTGCGCATATCACCGGCGGCCACCTTGCCGAGGGCAACACGTTTCAGCCGATGAACGTGAATTTCGGTCTCTTCCCGGAGATTGAAGGCCCGCGCATTGGCGATGACGGGCGACGCCTGAAGGGCAAGGACCGTGGCCGCGCCCGCAAGGCTGCCCTGTCCGCCCGCGCGCTTGTCGATCTCGAAAACTGGCAGTCTGCGATCCAGGCGCCGTCCGTCGTAGACGCCTAGACCTGACCGGTCATCATCGCCCGCATCACCGTCCACCGCCTCGCCAGCGGGCTTGGTTCGCCGCCGCGCGCATAGACATGGCGAAGCCCCCCATGCGCGACCGCCGGGCGGATCGCCTTTGGCACACGCGC
>JBGSUF010000271.1:0-5180 GCA_041736285.1 Hyphomonadaceae bacterium
CCTGCCCGCGCGCAATCTCTTCGAGCGCATCGCGCCACCACTGGAACCGGATCGCCGCCAGCCCCGGCTCCTTCGTGGCCAGCCTCACCCGGGCCAGTTCCCACGCAAACGCATACAGCGCGACCAGCGCCCGCCGCACATCCGCGTCGGCATACCGGCTCGACAGCCAGCGGTCCTCATCGACCCGGCGGACCAGCCCATCGAGGCTTTCCCATTGTTTCTCCGAAAGAAGGCTGGCACGTGCAGACATGGAACCCATATGTGTCTCGATGCCTTGTTCGAAGAGGCACCCGTTTTCAAAAAGGAGTGACAAGATGGCTTTTGACCTTCCCGCCCTTCCCTATGGCCGTGACGCGCTGGCACCAACGATTTCCAGCGACACGATCGACTTCCACTACGGAAAGCACCATCAGGCCTATGTCACCAACCTGAACGACCTCATCAAGGGCACAGACCTTGAAGGCCACTCGCTGGAGGACATCGTTCACGCCAGCGCGAATGACAAGGCGAAAGCCGGTATTTTCAACAATGCCGCGCAGGTCTGGAACCACACCTTCTACTGGCACTCCATGAAGCCGGGCGGCGGCGGCAAGCCGCACGGCAAGGTTGCCGAACTGATCGACCGCGATTTCGGCGGTTATGATGCCTTCCGCGAGAAATTCACCACCGCCGGCAAGACGCAGTTCGGCTCGGGCTGGGCCTGGCTGGTGCTGGCCAATGGCAAGCTCGACATCCGCAAGACCCCGAATGCCGAAACCCCGCTCACCGAGAACGGCGTCACCCCGCTTCTCACCATGGATGTCTGGGAGCACGCCTACTATCTCGACTTCCAGAACGCCCGTCCGAAATACATCGATGCGTTCCTGGACGAGCTGGTGAACTGGGATTTCGTCAACCAGAACATCACCGACGCGGGCTGAGCCGCAGCCTGAACGGCGAAGGTGCCTCAAAGAACGGCGCAGACGCCCTGAAATTCAAAGCCCGCCGGATCGCTCCGGCGGGCTTTTTCATGGCAAAGGTCAGGGCCTGCATCAGCCGCCGAACTTGACCTCCGGCACCACCGAAAGGTCGGCCCGGCCGTCCTCGCCGAGATCGAAGAACTCGCGCGGCTCGAACCCGAACGGACCGGCCAGCAAAGCGCCCGGAAACTGCTCGCGCGCCGTGTTGTAATCGCTGACAGCGGAGTTGTAGAACCGGCGGGCTGCCGCCAGCTTGTCCTCGGTCTCTGACAGCTGGCGCTGCAGGTCCAGAAAGTTGGTGTTGGCCTTCAGGTCCGGATAGGCCTCGGCCAGCGCGAACAGCCGCCCGAGCGAGGCTGACAGAGCGTTTTCCGCCTGCGCCGTTTCCACCACGCCGCTTGCCGCCTGCGCGGTCTGGCGCGCCGCGATCACCGCATCGAGCGTTTCGCGTTCGTGGCTGGCATAGCCCTTCACCGTCTCGACGAGATTCGGGATCAGGTTGCGCCGCTGCTTGAGCTGCACGTCCACGTCCGCGAACGCCTGGTTGCAGCGCTGCCGCTTGGCCACCAGCCCGTTATAGATGACCACGAGAGCAATGAGGATAAACCCGACAATGCCCAGAATGACGTAAAGTGGTTCCATTTTTCTCCCCCTGAAACCGTTCAGACTCGATGACTATACACACCTATCCTGATCAGGCCACTGCGCGACGCGCTCACACGTCCCGGAACCGGCCCGATCGCGGAAAGCCCCGCGGTGCCAGCCGGCCCGCTGCCGCCCGCTTGGCGACCCACTCGCGCCATTCCGGGAAACTCCTCTGGCGACCCGCCGCGTCCGTGATGGCCAGCCCGTCCTCGCCGCGAAAGCTCATCACATCCGCCAGCCCGCCATCTTTATAGGTCTGGAGCTTGACGCCCTTCCCGCGCGGCATTTCCGGCAATTCGTCCAGCGGAAACACCAGCAGCTTGCGATTGTCCCCGATGACGGCGAGGAAATCGCCCTCCACCGGCGCGCAATAGACAAGCTCCGACGCATCCGGCGGATTGACCACCTGCTTGCCCGCCTTGCGCGTCGACAAAAGCTCCGCTTCGGGAACGACAAACCCGTATCCCGCCGAACTGGCGACGACGCGCTTGCGGCTCTCGTCCAGCGCGAAGATGGCGATCAGCTTCTCGCTTTCGCCCAGCTCGATCGACAGCCGGATCGGCTCGCCCTGTCCGCGTCCCCCCGGCAGCTTGTCGGCCGGCAGGGTGAAGGCCCGCCCGTCACTCGCCATCAGGATCAGCTTGTCGGTCGTCCACATCTGCGCGCTGTGCAGCAATTCGTCGCCATCCTTGAACTTGACGTCTGCCGGCGCGGTGTTGTGCCCCTTCAGCGCCCGGATCCAGCCCTTTTGCGACAGGACAACCGTGATCGCTTCTTTCGGCACGAGCGCTTCGAGCGCCGCCTCCATCTCGATGTCCGGCATGTCCTCGAAATTGGAGCGGCGCCGGCCGAGATCGGTCGAGGGGTCAAACGCCTTGCGCGCCGCCTTGAGCTGCTGGCTGACTTTGCTCCACTGCTTTGACGGGCTGTCCAGCAGCGCGATGATGTCCTCACGCTCAGCGGTGAGGCGATCATGCTCGCCACGAATCTCCATCTCCTCCAGCTTGCGCAGCGCGCGCAGCCGCAGGTTCAGTATCGCCTCGGCCTGCTCGTCCGACAGAGAGAAGCGCGACATCAGCTCGGCCTTCGGCTCATCCTCCTCGCGGATGATGCGGATCACCTCGTCAATGTTGAGGTAGGCGATCAGATAGCCATCAAGCAGGTGAAGCCGACGCTCGATCTTGCCGAGACGGTGGCGCGCACGCCGGATCACCACATCGCGGCGGTGGTCGAGGAATGACAGCAGAACCTGCCGCAGGCTCAGCACATGCGGCGCGCCGTCCACGAGCACGTTCATGTTGAGCGCGAACCGGCTCTCCAGCTCCGACTGCCGGAACAGGCTCTCCATCAGCACGGCCGGATCGACCGTGCGCGCGCGCGGCTCGATCACCAGCCTGATGTCCTCGGCGCTCTCGTCTCGCACATCGCCCAGCAACGGCGCTTTCTTCAGGTCGATCAGTTCCGCCAGCCGCTCGATCAGCTTCGATTTCTGCACCTGATAGGGAATCTCGGTGACCACGATCTGCCAGCCGCCCCGGCCGAGATCTTCAACGCTCCAGCGGGCCCGGATGCGAAAGCCTCCCCGGCCCGTCTCATAGGCTTCGAGGATGGATGCCCGGCTGTCCACCACAACGCCGCCGGTCGGAAAGTCCGGCCCCGGCAGCACGTTCATCAGCTCCGAAATCGGCGTCGCCCGGTCCTTGATGAGCATCAGCGATGCGTCGATGAGTTCGGCGGCATTGTGCGGGGGGATGCTCGTCGCCATGCCGACCGCAATGCCCGTCGCGCCATTCGCCAGAAGGTTCGGAAAACCGGCCGGCAGGACGACCGGCTCGGAATTTTGCTCATCATAGGTGTCACGGAAATCGACCGCGTCCTCATCGAGCCCGTCCAGCAGGAGTTCCGCCGCCGCCGTGAGCCGCGCCTCGGTATAGCGCATGGCCGCCGCGCTATCGCCGTCGATATTGCCGAAATTGCCCTGCCCGTCGACCAGCGGATAGCGCACGCTGAAGGACTGGGCGAGGCGCACCATCGTGTCATAGATCGCGCTGTCGCCGTGAGGGTGGAAGTTACCCATCACCTCGCCAACCACCTTGGCGCACTTCTTGTAGCCGCCCTCGGGGTTCAGCTTCAGCTCGCGCATCGCGTACAGGATACGCCGCTGAACAGGCTTCAGCCCGTCGCGCACATCGGGCAGGGCGCGCGATGTGATGGTCGAGAGCGCATACGCCAGGTAGCGCCGCGACAGCGCCTCTGACAAAGGCTCGTCAATCATCCGTCCGGGTTCGTGGTCGGTCAGGTCAGTCATATGGCACTCCTCAGCTCTCCAGCATAACCAGAGTCGGGCTGCTGAACAGGCTGGACGTGCACGAAGACCGCCCCCAGATCGCCATCAACCATGCGCTCGATAGTCCTGATCCTCGCCTTCGCCTTTGTCGTGACCGGACTTGTCTGGGCTTATGGCCGGTTTGCGCCCGCCCAGCACAATGTCTTCCGCCCGCTTTCGGTTGACGATCCGGTCGGCGCGGCGACGCACCATAAGCTCAGCCTGCTGTTTGGCCGCCGCGAGGCCTGCTTCATTGCCCTCGATGGCGGCGAGATTGCCTACACGCCGCTGGAGCAGTCACCCGCCGGGCAGGCGTGCGGCTTTTATGACGCCGTTACGCTGGACCGCTCTTTCCTGCCTTACTCGGCCACGCTGTCCATGACCTGCCCCCTGACGACCGCGCTGGTCATCTGGGAGCGTCAGGTCGCCATGCCCGCCGCCGAGGATATTCTCGGCAGCCCGCTCGCCGCCGTCGAAACCTATGGCAGCTATGCCTGCCGGCGCATGTATGGTCGCGCCACCGGCAGCTATTCAGAGCACGCCACCGCCAACGCCATCGACATTGCCGGCTTCCGCCTGGCGGACGGGCGGTATGTCAGCGTGCTGAAGCATTGGGGCAAGGACACGCCCGAGGGGCGCTACCTCAGGACGGTGCGCGACCATAGCTGCCGGGTGTTTTCCGTCGTCCTCGGCCCGGACTACAACCGCGCTCACGCCGATCATTTCCACTTCGACATGGGCGGTGGAGACGTTTGCTCCTGATCCGTCACCCTGACGCGAGGTCCGCCTTCAGCCGCTCGACCAGCCGCAGGCGCGCCTCCGGCATCGCCCGGTTCACATTGTGGAAGACCCGCCGTTCGAGGAAATGGCCGGTCAGGTCCAGCCCCTGCATGATCTCTTCCGGCAATGGCAGTCCGCCGCGCCCGGCCAGAAAACCCGGCAGCGGGAGCAGCCTGTCGACATAATCGGCGGCCTCCGATCCCTTCACCGCGCGCCCCGTGCGCGGCGAGACATGGGTCAGCCCGTCATTGCCGCCCGACACCGCGCAGCGCTCCAGATCGAGCCCATAGCCCAGCGCCCCCAGCAGCCCGACCTCCCAGCGCACATAGACGGCCGGCCAGATCTCGCCCTCCGCCACCTGATCGAGCAGCACCGTCGTTGCCTCATACAGCCCCGGATGCGCCTCGCCCTCCTGCAGCACCTCGCGCAGGAGCGTGGTCGTGCTCGCAATCGCGGCCAGCCTTGATGCG